>JAIRTY010000470.1 GCA_031254715.1 Nocardiopsaceae bacterium
GTACGGCGGAAAGGGCGGCCGCAGCTGCCTGCGCACCCGCCTGAATCCGGCCAGGTAGAGCCCGGCGAGAACGATGACGGGGATGATGATCAGCGGCTCGAAGGCCCATCCGCGCAGCAGCGCGGCTGCCGAGAATGGCGGCGGGACGGCACCGGCGAGAGCCATCTCACCCATCACCACAGGTGCAGCACCGGTGCGCCGATGACCCGGTCGAGCGCCGCCGCCAGGAACACGATCGCCAGGTACACCAGCGAGAACCCGAACAGCCGCCGGGCGGACCGGGAGTCCGGGTGGGCCCGGTAGGCGGCGGTCAGCTGGCACAGCCGCCCGCCGGAGAGCGCCGCCACGATGAGGTAGCCGGCGCCCAGCCCGCCCCACAGTGCCGGCAGCAGGCTCACCACCAGGGTGGCGAAGGCATACCGCAGCATGCGCGGAGCGTAACGGGCGGCGGGTGCGACCACCGGGAGCATCGGCACCCGCGCCCGGCCGTAGTCGGCCCGGAGCAGCGCCGCCAGCGACCAGAAGTGCGGCGGGGTCCAGCAGAACACGACGGCCGCCAGGGCCAGCGCGGTGCCGTCCAGGCTCCCGGTGGCTGCCGCCCAGCCGACGGTGACCGGGAAGCAGCCCGCAGCACCGCCGATGACGATGTTCTCCGGCGACCGGCGCTTCAGCCACCGCGTATAGATGAGGACGTACCAGGCCGACCCCGCCAGTGCCAGCCCGGCGGCCAGCAGGTTGGCGGCAGCGGCGAACCACACCGCGGCCACCGCATTGAGCGCGAGGCCATAACCGACGGCGGTCCGGGGTGAGATCCGGCCGCTGGGCACCGGCCGGTTCCTGGTCCGGCGCATGAGCCGGTCCAGGTCGGCGTCGAGGGCGCAGTTCATCGCGTTGGCCCCGCCGGAAGCCAGGTAACCGCCGCCGCACACCGCCAGCAGCACCGTCCACCTGACCCCGCCCGCGGCCCCCGCGTACAGCCCGCAGACGGCGGTGACCAGCAACAGCGAGATGATCCGGGGCTTTGTCAGCCGGACATAATCAGCCACCGTCAACCGGATCGAGTGGAGCCGGCCCGCCGGCAGCTCGATGCTGCCGGGTACCGGGCCGGTCCCCACGGCGGTGCCAGACGCGGCCGGGACTGCCTGCTCCGCCATGGTCACGCCCCAGTGCTGCTGCGCTCGGCGATCGCCGGGGAGTTGTAGGACGACAGTGATCGCGACGTCAGGCCCGGCAGGTAAACCCGGAACAGATCACCCGCGATGAGCAGGATGCCCAGCGCGACGATGATCGCCCCGATCAGGCCGACCGTGGCCATCTGCTCGAACAACGGCACGGGGACGAATGCGTACCGCCGGGGGATGGACATGGCGCCCGAGGCAAAGAACGTCAGCACCACGATCCAGCCGCCCGCGAGAATGCACCGGGCGCCGACCGTACCCACCTGATCCGACAGTTCCTGGCCGGTCAGTTCCGGGGTGACGTGGTACACGCCGCCGAGCAGGAACATGACCGCGCCGAGGGCCATGTAGGTGTGGAAGTGCGCGGGCACCCACAGCGTGTTGTGGAAGTACTCGTTCACGGAAGGCGTGGAGTCGATGAGCGCGCCGGTCCCGCCGATGATCCAGCCAGCGAACGCCGCGAAGATGAACAGCGGCGCCGGCCGCCACCGCAGCCCGGACCGGTAGACCAGCAGCACGCCGGTGAAGACGGTCACCACGACGGTAGGAAGCGCCGATGCGTAGGAGGCGACGTTGCCCAGGATGGCCAGCCCGGCGGGCTGGGCGAAGTCCATGTACAGGTGGTGGAAGTAGGGCAGCATGATGCCCACGGCGGTGAGCCACCACGCGAACACGACCACCCGGGTGGCCTTCCACGGGCGCTTGACATACTTCGGCAGCACCGCGTAGGCGATTCCTGCGCCCAGGTAGATGTCGAAGTTGACCAGCATGTGGCCGGCGAAGTAGATCAGCTCCTTGGCCACCAGCGCGTTGATCGTGAAGCTGCGGTCGATGTTGTTGATGATCATCAGCACGATGATGATGGCGCCGGGGATCACGGTCATCACGCCGCCGATGGCCATCACGCCGGCCGCGATGATCGACGGGTTGGTGGTGTCCGGGTCTCCCGGCTTCGACCGGCCGGTGAGGATGTCCGCCCCGAACATGCGCCCGGGGTTCCCGAACCGGCGTACCCCGGCGTACAGGACCTCCAGTGACCACAGCGTGAACGCGACGGCGAGCAGTGCCACCGCCACCAGGTACGGATAGGCCCAGTTCGGGCTCCAGCCCGGGACCGGCCCGGGATGGTCGGGCAGCGGGTAGAGGAACGTCCAGCCGGTGCCGAAGTGACCGATCACGGTGGCGGCGACCACCAGCACCGCCGCGATCATCGTGAGGGCGTAGTTGGTGACGTTCACCCAGTGGACGATCGGGAGCTCGCCGGCGATGAGGTAGCGCAGGACCACGGCCATGGTCATGAGGACGACCGCCACCATCCCGGCGCTGTGCAGGGTCAGCAGCGCGTAGAACCACTGGTCCGACAGCACCCCGAGGCTCTGGGTCAGCCGGAGCAGCATCCCCGCCAGCGCCAGCACGACCAGCAGCGTGCCGCCCGTCACGAGCCACAGCACCGCCATCCGGCGCGCTTTTTCGGCGCCGCTAGCAGCTGGCACCCCGGCCGCGGGGGTCTGCGTCAATGCCATTGCTCTAGCCTCCGATGCTCCGGGGTCGCCTGGCGGGGGGGACGGCATGCGTGAGGGATCATTTGACGACGAAGGTGCCGAACATCTGCGTGGGATGCACGTCGCACCGGAAGTAGTAGGTGCCTGCCGACAGGGCCGGGACGTGGTACACGACCGTCTTGGCACCGGTCACGACCTGTCCCTTGAACAGGGACTTCCCAGCCGACGAGTCGGTGTAGATGGCGACGTTGTGGGGGACTCCGGTGTCGGAGTTGGTGAACGTGATCGTGAACGTCTTCCCGGCGGGCGCGGCCAGGCAGTTCTTGTCGAAGTGCAGGCCGTGCGCCGAGATCTGCAGCGATGTGCCGCTGGGGGAGCACTTCGCCGCCGGGGGCTGGCCGCCGCTCGCCACCGGGACCCGGCCGTTCTTCCCGGTCACTCCGAGCTGCGCCAGCATCTGCGTGTGGTAGAGCCCGCACAGTTCCAGGCATCGCACCGGATAGAAGCCGGGGTGGTGGAACGAGACGTAGAGCCGGTTGACGTAACCGGGCATCGCCTGGACATTCGCGACGATCTCGTTGTTGCTGGGGTCGATGACCGAGAATCCGTGATTGACGTCGGTGGACGTGACCTCGAACTCGATCGTCCGGTTCGCCGGCACCTTGCTTGGCGAGATCTTCCACTGCCATTGGTGGCCGCTGACATGAACGACGGTGACGGGGGTGCTCGCCGAAACCTGCCTGGTCAGCGGGTAGGGCATGTGCGGCAGCGTCAGGCCGAGCGCCACCAGCCCGATGATCATCAGGCCGATGAACCAGTACCGGCGGATCCGGTAACCCGTGTGGGTGACCGTTTCGTAGTCGTCCGGGCCGCGGCGGGCGGTGACAGCGACGGTGATGAACCCGGCGCCCAGCGCGATGATGCAGGCCAGGAACAGGAGCCCGGCTATCTCCTGGGGAGCCATGGGGACGACCTCCGATGCTCCGGGATGGCTTCGCTGATGGGGGACGTGCTGTGATGCGCGCGGACTGCCCTGCCCTCAGGCACTGTCATGTCCGCGGTCATGAACGGGCTGCGCGGGCACCCGCGATGCCGCCTCCTGAGCTGGGCCGCCCTCCGCCCGGTGCCCGTCAGCGGACTGCGGTGCGGCCGCAGCGTGGGCGCTCCCGGTCTGCTGGTAGAGCCAGCCCACGACGGCCACGACGAAGATGACGGCCCCCTCCACGGTGAGCACCGGGGTGAAGACGAGGCCGGCGGCCACCAGCGCGATGCCGAGGGCCATCACCGCCGGCCACCAGCTCGGCGGGAAGACATGCTCGGGCCCGACCTCTGCCTGCGCCTGGCCGTCATCGGCCCGGTCCGTGGTGGCGCCACGGTACAGCTCGCGGCCGAGGTAGAGCATCGCCAGCGAGAACACGCCGAGCATCATCGAGCCGGCCGGCTCGCGGGCGAGGATCGGGAACACGATCGCCGCCACCACCGCGCAGCACCCGAGCACGGTGAAGATCCGCGACGCTGCTTTCACGTGAGCACCTCCAGGACCAGGAAGGTGAAGACCGAGACCCCGACGACGAAATGCCAGAAGACGGCCGCGCCGCGCATCAGCGACGGCATGAGGCGGCCAGCGGCGGAACGGGCCAGCACCACCAGCGCGAAGACGACCGCGCCCAGCACGTGCGCGCTGTCGATCGCGCTCGTGGTCCAGTAGATGGTCCCGAAACCATTCGAACTGATCGTGAACGGCAGCCCGCCGAGGTGGATGCCCTGGCCCAGCACCGCGACCAGGCCGAGCACGACCGCCAGCCACAGCAGCCTGCGCATACCCGCGGTGTCCTGGCGGCGAAGCGCGTACTCGGCGAAGGCCACCACCACACTGGACAGGACAAGCAGCGCGCTGGTGAACACCCCGAGGCTCGGGTCGATCTGGATACCGCCCGGCGGCCACTGCGGTGACCGTGCCCGCGCGGTGAACCAGGCGGCGAACAGGGCCGAGAAGAACACGCACTCCGACGCCACGAACAGCACGACGCCGAGCACCACCGGCGGCATGCCATCGGCGAGCCGGCCCGGAACCTGGTCGGTCTGGGAGCTCATGCCTGACCCTCCCCGTCGGGTGACGCCGCTTCGGCGGCCACGGCCTCGGCAGCGGTTGCGGCGGCCAGCCGCATGTCACGGACCGGCCGCTCGGAACGAATCCGCGGCACCGAGGTGAAGTTCCACGGCGGCGGCGGCGACGTGGTGGCCCACTCCAGGGAGTTGGCTTCCCACGGGTCGTCCGGCGCCGTTCGCGGGGTACGGGCGGTGAGGATGACGTTGGCGACGAAGATGAGCGCGCCGATCCCCAGCAGGTAGGCGCCCACGGTCGAGATCCGGTTCAGGTCGGCGAACACCGGGAGATAGGTGCCGACCCGGCGGCGCATGCCCTCCAGCCCGTCGATGTGCATGGGCATGAAGGCGAGGTTGGCGCCGATGAACCAGAACCAGAAGTGGGCCTTGCCCAGCCGCTCGTTCAGGAAGCGCCCGCTCCACTTCGGCCACCAGTAGTAGAACCCGGTGAAGATGCCGAAGGCGGCGCCGCCGAACAGCACGTAGTGAATGTGGGAGACCACCCAGTAGGTTGCGTGCAGCTGGAAGTCCACCGGCGGCGAGCCCAGGAACACCCCGTCCACGCCGCCGATCAGGAACAGCAGCAGGAACCCGAGCGCGAAGTACATGGCGGCCGTCATCTTTATCCGCGCCTGCCACATGGTCGCGGTCCAGTTGAAGAACTTGACGCCGGTGGGAATCGCGATCGCGGCCGTCATCACGGAGAAGAACGGCGAGTACGACGCCCCGGTCACGAACATGTGGTGCGCCCACACCCCGAACGAGAGCATCCCGATGGCCAGCGTGGCGTAGATGAACGCGCGATAGCCGAACAGGGGCTTGCGCGAGAACACCGGCAGGACCTCGGAGATGATGCCCATGGAAGGCAGGATCAGGATGTAGACCTCGGGGTGACCGAAGAACCAGAAGATGTTCTGGTAGAGGATCGCCCCGCCGCCGCCCGGTGCCGGGTCGAAGAAGTGCCCGCCCAGGTTGCGGTCCACGAACAGCGCCATCAGCGCGGCGCTGAACGTGGGCAGGGCGAGGACCAGCAGGATCGAAGTGACCATGAAGGTCCAGACGAAGATCGGCATCCGGTACATGGTCATGCCGGGCGCCCGCAGCTTGAAGATCGTCACCAGCATGTTGATGGCGCCGAGCAGGGAGGCGACGCCCAGCACCAGCAGGCCGAGCACCCAGACGTCCTCGCCCCAGCCGGGCGAGGAACCCGCTGTCAGGTGCTCCGACAGCGGCGGGTAGCTGGTCCAGCCGGCCTGCGCGGCACCCTGCGGCGAGGCGAACCCGGAGAGAACGATGATCCCGCCGAGCGGGAACAGCCAGTAGGAGAACGCGTTCACCCGCGGAAATGCCATGTCGGGCGCGCCGATCATCAGCGGGACGACGTAGTTCGCGATCCCCACGGTGATTGGCATCACGAACATGAAGATCATGATCGTGGCGTGCATCGTGAAGAGCTGGTTATAGGTGTTCAGCGGGAACAGCCCGCTCGGGAACATGAGCTGCGTCCGCACCAGCATTGCGAGCAGCCCGCCGATGAGGAAGAACACGAAGGCCGTGATCATGTACATGATCCCGATCTTCTTGTGGTCCGTTGTGGTCAGCCATTCCACCACCGGGTGCCGCCGCGGCGCGTCTGGCTGGGCGACTTCAGGTCCGGCCTCGCGTACTGCCACTGTCGCTTCCCCTCGCTATTTCACGACGAATGTGCCGTGCATCGCGGTCGGGTGCACGTCACATCGGAAGTAGTAGGTCCCGGCAGGCAGCGCGGGAACGTGGAAGGTCACCGTCTTCGGCCCTATCGCCAGCTGACCGCGGAACAGCACCTTGGTGGCGGCCGGGCTGCTGTAGATAGCGACGTTGTGCGGTGTGCCCGAATCCTTGTTGGTGAAGGCGATCGTGACGGGCTTGCCCGCCGGAGCTGCCAGGCACGTGCTGCTGAAATGGTTGCTTTGCGCGGTGAGTGACAGGTGTGTCCCGTCCGGCGAGCAGCTCGTTGTCTTCGCCTGCCGGCTGCGCTCGGAGTTCAGCCAGGCCTGGAAGGCGGACTGGGTAAGCGGCGCCACCGTGAACCGCATATCGCCGTGGAACATGCCGCACAGTTCGGCACATGCGCCCGGATAACGGTGACCGGCCGAGGACGGGTCCAGCACCTGGGTGAACATGTTCACCCGCCCGGGGATCACGTCGCGCTTGTAGAACATGGCCGGCACGAAGAACGAGTGGATGACGTCAGCGGACCGGAGCTCGAACCGGATGGGCTCGCCCACCGGCAGGTAGAGTACCGGCCCTTGGTCCTGGCCCTTCGCCTGCTCGGTGACGTGCAGCGACTTGCCGGTCCCGGTTGCGTACGCGAACGACCACTGCCATTGATAGCCGGTGACATTGACCGTCATGGCCGGGGCGGGGTTCGCATTGACCTGCTCATACTCGTGCAGGGAAAATCCGAGCAAGGTGAAAAGCAGGATCGCCGGGATGACGGTCCACGTCACTTCGAGGCGGTTGTGTCCGTGGATCTGGGGTACTGAGCCATCGTCTCGCCGGCCGCGCCGTGCCCGGAAGGCCACGGCGAAGACGATGATCGCACCGCCTTCCAGCACCATGACCACAATGGCGGCGATCAGGTAGGCCATCCACAGGTGATGCACCTCGTCGCCATTACGGGTAATGGTGACGGGTGCGCATGAGGTCACCGTCAGGAGTACCAGCGAGCAGAGAATGGCACGGCCTGCCAGTCGCGCGAGCCGGCGCCCTGGGGCCGCACTGAGCCACTTCGTCACGGCACCATCCAGCGAATTAGGATGTAGTTATCAGGTGACCGTGACTGTAGCCGGTCCGTAGCGGGCGTGAATCGGCATCTTTCCGCTGTCTGGACGGGAAGAAATACGTAGCTCCGGTCGGGGCTGATCACGTAGGCGGACTACGTAGTATGCCGCCGCACTCATCGTGGATAAACCACAAGTCAGGCGTGCCGCCTTCTGTCCCATTGACAAAGGCCGGTTGCCGGCCTTAGGTAAGAAGGCACCTGACCGGGGATTCCCGGAGCGGATAACTCGGGGCGGATCACTCGGAGCGGCACCGGGACGTGAGGCTACTGTTCGGTGGACGAAATGCCCGGCCCCGCCGTTGCGGTTAACGTTCGTGCCGCCGCCGGCGTTCCCGGCCCCGCCCCGCCCCGGTGCCGCGGGCGGGTGCCGCGCCGCCGGGGGCGCCCGGACGGCCTGCGGCCGCGGCGCCGGCGCTGGCCCGTCCGGCTCTGCGTGGTGGCCGCCGTGTGCGCGGCTTCGCTGCTCGTCCCGGCGGCTGCTGCTTCCGCGCACGCGGTGTTCGTGACCGCCTACCCGGCGCCGGGCGCCAGCCTGACGAAGCCGCCCGCGAGCATCCGCATCGTGTTCAGCGAGCCCTTGGTCGCGGCGCTGTCCGGGATCAGGGTGATCGCGCCGCGGGGGACCGCCGTGGCCGGGCGGGCCGCCGGCACCGGCCCCGCCGATCGCAGCGCCTACCAGGTCAGGCTGCCCCGGCTGCGCCCGGGCCGCTACACGGTCGTGTGGCACACGACCTCTGCCGTGGACGGCCATTCCCGGTGGGGCTCCTACGGCTTCACGGTCCTGCTGCCCGGAGGCGGGCAGCCGCCGGGCGCCCGCGCCCGGCCGCTGCGGCTCGGACAGTCCGCACTGCCTGTCCCGGTACAGGCGGCGGCCGCCTGGCTGGGGCTGGCAGGGCTGTTCCTCATCACCGGCGCTGTCCTGATGCTGCTGCTCGGCGCGGCCCCGGACGCGAGATCCAGCGAGCGGACCGACGGCTTGCCAGGCGAGCGGGCGGACGTAGTAGCGAGCGAGCG
>JAIRTY010000502.1 GCA_031254715.1 Nocardiopsaceae bacterium
CGTCTGCCCGCCCGCGTGCCCTGCGGGCGATCCGGTCCGACCGCCGGGACCTGTCCCTGGCCCCGGATGCGCTGGTCAGTTTCGGTGCCGAAAGGACGGCGGCCGGGATCGACGACATCCTCGCCGCCCTCGACGAGGAGCTGGTCGCCCTGCTGCCCGTGAAGCGGAAGGTGCAGCAGATCGCGGCCCTGCTGCTGGTGGACAGGGCCCGGCAGAAATTCGGGCTTGACGCGCCGCGGCCGAACCTGCACATGTGCTTCACCGGCCCGCCGGGGACCGGGAAGACGACCGTGGCCATGCGGATGGCCGAGCTCTTGCACCGGCTCGGGTACCTCGAGAACGGCCAGCTCGTCCACGCCATGCGCGATGACCTGGTGGGCGAGTTCATCGGGCACACCGCGCCGAAGACCAAGCGGGTGCTCGCCAAGGCGATGGGCGGGGTGCTGTTCATAGACGAGGCCTACTACCTCTACCGGGACGCGGACTCGAAGGACTACGGCCAGGAAGCCATCGACATCCTGCTGCAGGTCATGGAGAACGAGCGGGACAAGCTGGTGGTGATCCTCGCCGGTTACAAGGACCGGATGGATCACTTCTTCTCGTCCAACCCGGGGATGAGCTCCCGGATCGCGCATCACCTGGACTTCGCCCCGTATGAGGTGGGCGAGATGGTCGATATCGGCCGGTTGATGCTGCGGCAGACACGCTATTACCTGTCCGATGAGGCGGAGGCGGCGTTCCGGGACTACCTGACGGAGCGGATGCAGCACCCGTGGTTCGCCAACGCCCGCAGCGTGCGGAACGAGCTTGAGCGGGCCCGGCTGCGTCATGCGCACCGGCTCGCCTCCGAGCCGGACCGGGCCTGGAGCAGGGACGATCTGATGCGCCTCGAGCCGGCCGACATCCTCACCCCGGCGCACCCCGGCGACCAGGACGAGCAGCCGGCCTCAGCTCCGGCGGAGAGCTAGACCGGAGCTAGGCCCCGGCGGCCGCTGGCGGGCTGAGGTAGCCATGCTCGCCGCCGTGCCGGTAGCCGGCCAGGCGGGTGGCGAGGGCCATGATCGTGAGCGACGCCGCCGCCGGCCCCCGAGCCCGGCACCATCAGCTCGCACAGCGACCGGACGGCAGCGGCGGCCTGCTCGTCAAGGACCTGCATCGCGCTCCCCCGGACCGGCGCCGCCCGCTGCGGGGGAGCCGTCATCCGGGGCCCCGGCCGGAGCGGTGACACCGGGAGCCGCCAGGCCGTCGCTGCCGCGCAGCAGGTAGGCCGACCGCAGCAGCGAGGGGTCCGCCCGCAGCTCGCCGGCGGTCCCGGAGAACCGGAGCCGCCCGCTCTCCATGATGTAGGCGTGGTTCGCCAGTCCCAGCGCCACCGTCGCGAACTGCTCGATCAGCAGCACCCCGATCCCGGACCCGGCAACCGCCCGGATCGCCGGGAGCAGCCGGCTGACCACCACCGGCGCGAGCCCCAGCGACAGCTCGTCCAGCAGCAGGTACCGCGGCCGCGACACCAGTGCCTGGGCGAGCACGACCATCTGCTGCTCGCCACCGGACAGATTCCGTGCCCGGGCCGACAGCCGCCGGGTGAGCTCGGGGAACAGTTCCAGCGCCCAGCTCCGGCCGGCCCTGGCCTGCTCGCGCGACAGCGCATAGGTGGCGACGCCGATGTTGTCCTCGACCGTCAGGTCGCCCAGCAGCCTGCGGCCCTCAGGGACGATCGCGATCCCGGCCCGGCGGATCCGCTCCGGGCGGCGGTTCGCGAGCTCCCGGCCGGTCACCTGCACCGAACCGGCCTGCAGCCTGAGCACCCCGCCGACGGCCAGCACCAGGCTGGACTTCCCGGCCCCGTTCGGCCCGAGCAGGGCGGTCACCTCGCCGGCCGGTATCTCGATCGAGACGTCGCGGACCACCGGCCGCCCGCCGCGCTCGACGGTGAGCCCGCGCAGCGCCAGCAGCCCGTCCGCATCCTGCCCGGCCGCCTGGGCGGCACCGGCCGGTGGCTGGGGCTCGGTCATGGCTGCTCCGCGGTGCCGAGGTAGGCGCGGATCACCTGCTCGTCCCGCAGCACCTCGGCGGTCGGCCCGGCGGCGATGAGCTTGCCGAAATCGAGCACGGCGGTCGTCTCGCAGCAGGCGGACACCAGGCTCATGTCGTGGTCGACCAGGATCGTCAGCGCCCCGATGTGCTCGGGGATCTTGCGGATGACCTCGGCCAGGTGCCCGGTCTCCGCGTCGGGCAGCCCGGCGGCGGGCTCATCAAGCAGCACCAGCTTCGGCCGCCCGACCACGGCGCGGGCCACCTCCAGCAGCCGCCGCTCGCCCGCCGCCAGCGTGCCGGCCCGGGCGGCGGGATCGGCCTGCAGCCCGGTGAACGAGATCGCGCCGAGCACGTCAGCGCGCCGGGATGAGCCGGTCACCTTGGCATGCTCGTGCACCATCGCGACGTTGTCGTACACCGACAGCTCCTCGATGGCCTGCTCGGTCTGGAACGTCCGCCGCACCCCCCAGCGCGCCCGCCGGAAGTGGACGATCGACAGCAGGTCAGAACCGAACGCCCGCACGGTGCCGGCTGCCGGCCGCACGAACCCGCTCAGGACGTTGAAGAACGTCGTCTTCCCGGCCCCGTTCGGGCCGATCAGCCCGCAGGTGCCGGGCTGGAAGGTCACGCTCATCGCAGCCAGCGACGTGACGCCGCCGAAGCGCACCGTCAGGTTCTCGACCTCGATCACGACGGCTCGCTCTCACGCGTGGCGGGCCGGGACACGGCGCGCCGCAGCAGCCGGCCCAGCCGGGCAATGTCCCTGGGCACCTGATCGGCCAGGCCGCGCGGGGCGGTGGTGAGCACCTGCAGCACGCCGAGGCCGAACAGGATCGTCAGCCAGTCCGCTGACACGCCCCAGTTGTGCAGCAGGGCGGGCAGCAACTGCAGCAGCAGCGCGGCCACGACCGCGCCCCACAGGCTGTAGGCGCCGCCCATCAGCACCACGGCCAGCAGCGTGATCGAGTCCTGGGGCGCGAAATTGATCGAGTACAGGTACTGGTTTCCGCCGGCCATCACTCCCCCGGCCACCCCGGTGACGAACGAGGCCAGCGCGAACGCCCACAGCTTGTACCAGGTGGTGTTGATGCCCGCGGCCAGCGCCGCCGGCTCGCTCTGCCGGATGGCCGCCCAGGCCCGGCCGGGCCGGGTCCGGATGTGCACGTACACGAGCAGGAACATCAGGATCGCCACCACCACGGCGTACCGGAAGTAGGCCGGGTCGGTAGCGGCGATGGCCGGGCGGCGGATCGCCGGGATGTGGACCGCGGCGGCGTTGTAGCCGAGGAAGCCGTGCCCGCCGTTGGGGAAGTTCGTGGTGGCGAGCACGACCGTGATCCCGCCGGCCAGCATCAGCGTGATCAGGGCCAGGTACAGCCCGCGCATCCGCAGCGCCGGGAGCCCGATCAGCGTCCCCGCCGCCATCGTGATCAGGCCGGCCTCCAGCAGCACCACCGGGTACGGCTGGGCGGTGGCGAACAGCAGCCGGGCGGTGACCCAGGCGCCGATCGCCAGCACCGCCGCCTGGCCCAGCGAGTACAGGCCGACCCAGCCGACCAGCACCACCAGCCCGGCCGCCACCACCGCGTACACGGCCACCTGGATCATCGCGTCGATGTAGTACAGGCTCAGCAGTTCCGGCAGCGCCAGCAGGGTCAGCAGCAGCAGCGCGATGATCACGCCGCCCCTGACCATGGTCGCCCCGGCGGGCCGCCGCAGCGGCGAACCCTGCCGCGCGCCTGCCGTCTGGGCTGCGGTATCGAGCACGCTAGGTCTCCTCGCGCTGCAGCGAGATGACCCGGTGCCGCGACAGCACCAGCAGCGCCACCGCGGCCAGCACGAACGGCGTCATGTCGCGGTAGTTGCTGAGCGCCTGGATGGGCGTCAGCAGGTCGTGCACAAGCCCGATCAGCAGCGCGGCGGCGAACGTGAGCCAGATCGAGGAGAGCCGGGCCATCAGCGCCGCCGCCAGCGACGAGATCACCAGGAAGGTCAGCGTGGTGGCGTCCAGCGCGACCAGGTCGGCCAGCAGCAGCCCGGCCACGCCTGCCAGCACGCCGCAGCCGAGCCAGGCAGCCGCCTCCACCCGCCGCACCGGCACCCCGAGCGTGGCGGTGATCTCGCGGTCGTTGGCCATCGCCCGCATAGCGGTGCCCAGCTTCGTGTAGCGGAGGAACGCCGCCGTGACCGCCACGATGACGATCCCGGCGGCCAGGCCGATCACCTGCGTCCAGTCCACCTGGATCTGGCCGACCAGGAAGCCGCCGTTGTCGGTCGGCAGCGTGATCGCGCGGGACGCGCCCCCGTTCGACGTCCACACCAGGTCCATCAGGCCGAACAGGACCAGCGTCAGGCCGAGCGTGGCGACCGCCTTGACCAGCGGGCCGCGCCGGGCCAGCGGCGGACCGAACAGCATCCCGTAGCCGAGCGTCATCGCCCCGCTGAACAGCACGCACGCCAGCCACGCGAGCCATTGCGGATCACCCGCGTTGGTGACCGACCACGCGATCAGGGCGCCCATGGCCCCGACGGCGCCGAACGCCAGGTACACCACTCCGGTGGCCTGGTACAGGACGACCGTCCCGACTCCCGAGAGGGCGTACACCCCGCCCAGGGCGAGGCCGCTCACGATGAACGGCTGGAAGTCCTGCCAGCCCGGCATCATCGGCCTACCACGGGCGCTCCGTCGCGGTCCCGGTCATCCCAGCGGCCTCCGTCACCCCGCCAGCTTGCGGTACGCGGCGATCTGCGGGTCGTTCGCCGAGATGGGCGTGCAGCCCTGGGCTGTGATCATCTTGCCGTTATCGGGGGTGACCGTATAGTCCTCATTGTTCGGGATGTGCATGGGGTAGCTGCCATACGTCCACGGCTTGCAGAGCATCCCGGTGTCGAAGTCCTTCACCGCCTTGAGGGCCGCGTTGACGCTCTTAACCGTGTAGCCGCCCTTGATCGTCTGCAGCGCGTGGACCATGATCTTGGCCTCGGCGAAGCCCATCTGGCTGAAGCTGCCCACGCCGCCGGAGACCTTCTTGCCGTACTGGGCCAGGATCGCCTTGTAGAGGTTCATCGACGGCGTGTTCGTCCCGTCCGGCGGGGTCAGCTCGGCGTTCACGAACAGCTTGTGGTTCCACTTCGGGCCCAGCGCATGCGCCAGGAAGTCGGTGTTGCACGGCGTCGAGCAGCCCCACAGCTTGACCCGGTTCTCCAGCCCCAGCTTCTGCGCCGCCTGCAGGATCACCAGCGCCTCCGGCGGCGTGAAGTTGAGGATCACTGCGCCGTTCGGGCCGGCGTCGTCGACTTCCTTGATCGCCACCGAGTTGGCGTCGTTGATCGGCACGTTCTCGGTGAGCTGGACGATCGGCACGTTCGCGGCCTTGGCGAGCGCCACCGGCCCGGCCGCGATGTACCCGGTACCGGGGACATTCGACTGGTCGAACACGATCTTCGAGACGTGCTGGGATATCGCGTACTGCACCGCGCCGTCGGAACTGTAGCGCGGCCCCATGTTGACGGCGGCGCTGTTCGGGGTGGACCAGCATTCGGGCGCGATACCCGAGTCCACGATGTAGAAGCCCTGCTGCTCCCAGAAGCTGTGATCGATCGTGCATTCCAGGATGCTGGTGTTGCCGACGATCCCGACCACGTGGTCGGACTGCACGAGCTGCTTCGACTCGGCCGCGATCTGGTCGGGCTTGGTCTGCTCGGTCTGGATGGCGTACTTGATCGGGTGGCCGTTGATGCCGCCGTTCGCGTTGACGCAGGCGAAATAGGCGGCGGCCATGTTCGCGATGTCAGTGAACGACGTGCCGGGCTGGTTGGTGACGATCCCGCCGAGCGGGATCGGCGTGCCGGTGGCCTTGACGCCCGGTTTGGTACCGCACTGGGATGTGTTCACCTGGCTGCCCGAGCCGGAACTGGCGGCCGGGGAACCGGCGCCGCTCGTCCCGCTGTTATTGCTGCTGCCGCAGCCGGCCGCCGCGGCCAGCCCGGCCGCTATCGCGAATGCGAGGACCGGCCGCGCCCGGAGGGCGTGCATTCTCAGCATGTCCCCCACCTCCCTTGGTGGCGGCAAAAGCCCGCCCGGTTTGCGGCGGGGTGAGCCGATATTAGATGGGGGCCGGAACCGGCGCAAGAGCGGTTCCTGCGGACCGGATGAGTGAAATCCCGGAATGTGGCGACGCCCGCGGCATGCCGACATGGCCTGTGCGGCCCGCACAGGCTGGAAGGCCGGTCACGAGCCATTGACCAGGCCATATATGGAGCGGCTTCGCCGTAACAGAATCGTCACGAATCAGCCTCTTTTCAGTTCCGCCCGCCACCGTCCGGCGCGGCGGATGGAATTCCGCGGGCGTCGCATTTCCGCCGCGCGCCGCGCATCAATGTCGGATATCAGCCTCCCGGGAATCCTGCCCGTTCATAGTGATGAGCACTTTGACGACGTCCGGCCCGCGCCCCGCGACGCAGGCGAGCGCGTCGCGAGCCC
>JAIRTY010000525.1 GCA_031254715.1 Nocardiopsaceae bacterium
CGCCGGCCGCGGCGCAGCCAGGGCCGGGGCCGCCCGTCCGTGGCTGTGGCTGCTGGAGTCGGCAGCCGCGATCGGGCTGGCCGCGATCTCGTGGCGGTGGGTGGAGTCGCCGGTCCTGCGCAGCGGCTTCCGCGCCACCATCCGGTGGCGCGTGCGGGTACTCGCCCGTTCGATATCCGCGGCCCGGCACTCGCCCGCGGCCGCGCTGCCGGTGGTGGCGGTCGCTGGCGCGCTCACGGTGGCGTGCACCGCGGGGTACGGGGTGCTGCATCCCCCCGCCGGCTCGGGCGGGCTGCAGCGGCAGATCGCGCAGGGGGCACGCATCAGCGCCGCCACCAGGTCGCGGCACCCGGAGCCGGCGACCTCGGCCAGCACGAGCCCGGCCGCCGCGACCCGGCCGGACGGGAAGCCGGGCGCAGGCGGTGCGGGCGGCGCGGCCAGCCCGGCGACCGCCGCGGCGAAGATCCATGGCCATCAGGTCACCGCGATCGGCGACTCGGTCATGCTCGCCGCCGCGCCGGAACTGCAGCACGCGCTGCCCGGCATCTACATCGATGCCAAGGTCAGCCGGCAGATGACCCAGGGCCTGTCGGTGGCGCGGAGGCTTTCCGCCAGCGGGCAGCTGCGCCAGGTGCTGGTGCTGGGCCTGGGTACCAACGGAACCGTCACCAGGCAGGAGGTCAGCAAGCTGGTGGGCTTGCTGGGCCCGCGGCGCGACCTGGTGCTGGTCAACACGTTCGTGCCGCGCCCGTGGGGGCACCCGAACAATGCAGTCCTGGCCGCCGCGGCCCGCCGCTATCCCAACGTGGTCCTCGCCAACTGGTCGAAGGCGATCGGTCACCGCACGTCGCTGCTGTGGCAGGACGATATCCACCCGCAGCCCTCGGGCGGCCGGGTGTACGCGCGGATGGTCAAGGCCGCGCTGCACGGCATCCGGCCGCCGCAGTAGGTTGACAGGGTGAGTGAGGCCGGTGAGGTGGCTGAGCCCGGCGCGGGCGCGGCCCCGGACGGATCAGCCCAGGACGGGGCGGACCAGGAGATTCCGTACGAGCAGGCCCGCGACGAGCTCACCGACGTGGTGCGGCGGCTGGAGGCGGGCGGCCTGACCCTCGAGCAGTCGCTGGAGCTGTGGGAGCGCGGCGAGCGCCTGGCCGGGATCTGCACGCGATGGCTGGAAGGTGCGCGGGCCCGGCTCGCAGCCGCGATGCCCGCGGCCGCCGCCCCGGGCGGAAAGGACAGCTCGCGGGGCGGGACCGGCCGGGACGCGGCCGCTCCGTTCTGACACCGTAGGATCACAGGGCGGGGGGTCCGTGCCGCCAGGGGGGCCCGCCGCTGACCGCCCCGGGCCCATGGAAGGCGTCATGAGCGAGAACGAGACACCGTCCACATCAGTGCCGGCCGCCAGTGGACCGGCGCCAGCCAGGCAGGCACCTGACCGCAACCTCGCACTGGAACTCGCCCGGGTGACCGAGGCGGGCGCGATGGCCGCCGCCCGGTGGGCCGGGCGGGGCGACAAGAACGGCGCGGACGCCGCCGCGGTGAACGCCATGCGGCTGCTGATCAACACCGTGTCCATGACGGGCGTGGTGGTTATCGGCGAGGGCGAGAAGGACCGCGCCCCCATGCTCTACAACGGCGAGCAGGTCGGCGATGGCAGCGGCCCGGCCTGCGACGTCGCCGTCGATCCGATCGACGGCACCCGGCTGACGGCCAACGGCATGCCGAACGGGATCTCGGTGCTGGCCGTCAGCGCCCGCGGCTCGATGTATGACCCGTCCGCTGTGTTCTACATGTCCAAGCTCGTCACCGGGCCCGCGGCGGCCGGCGTGGTGGACATCGAGGCGCCGGTCGCGCACAACGTCAGCGCGGTCGCGAAGGCCAAGGGGTGCTCGCCGCAGGACGTGACGGTGGTCATCCTCGACCGGCCGCGGCACGAGGGGCTGATCGCGGACGTCCGGGCCGCCGGCGCCCGGATCAAGCTGATCGCCGACGGCGACGTGGCGGGCGCGATCATGGCCGCGCGCGACGGCACCGGCGTCGATCTGCTGCTCGGCACCGGCGGGACCCCTGAGGGCATCATCGCCGCCTGCGCGGTCAAGTGCCTGGGCGGGATCATCCAGGGCCGGCTGGCTCCCCGCGACGACGCCGAGCGGGACAAGGCGATCGCGGCCGGGCACGATCTCTCGCGGGTGCTCACCACCGACGACCTGGTCACGTCGGAAGACGCGTTCTTCGCGGCCACCGGCATCACCGGTGGCGACCTGCTGGGCGGGGTGAGCTACCGGGCCGGCGGCGCGACCACCCACTCGCTGGTGATGCGCGCCCGTTCCGGCACCATCCGCACCATCACCAGCGAACACCAGCTCTGGAAGCTGCGCGCCTACAGCTCGGTGGACTTCGACCGGGCCGGCTGACCGCAGCCGCCCGGGACCTCAGCCGCGCCGGGGACCTCAATCGCGGCGGGGACCTCAGCCGCGCCGGGATCTCAGCCCGAGCCAGCGGCCGGGGCGCCGGGGCGTGTGCACCCTCACCCGGCCCGCCATCGTCAAAGCCCGCACCTCGATCACCGGCAGCTCGCCTGCCGCCGGCCCGTCAGCCGGGGCCGCCTGCCTGCCAGCGGCGCCGGCCGCCTGCCAGCGGGGG
>JAIRTY010000543.1 GCA_031254715.1 Nocardiopsaceae bacterium
CCCCACGCGGCTGACCGCTGGCGCGAGGTCGGGAGCGACGGCGACCGTCACCACCAGCGGGTGCTGCGAGCAGGAGGAGCGCGTCACGACGGCGCGGGCACTCAGGGCGACCATCAAGGTGGCGGCGATCAGCGCGGCCAGCAGGACGAGCAGCGGTGTCCGCAGCCGCCGCTTGCGGCGCGGCCGCTGGCCGGGCTGCGGGACGGCACGTCCAGCCATGGCGCGCCCTCCAGTCAGCCAGCCAGTGCACCCGGTCCCGGCCGGCGGGCGCGTCAGCTTCCGCGCGCAAGACTGTAGCCGACCGCGGCCAGGCAAACAGGATGAATCGCAGGTCGCTGCCGGTTCTGCGCCAGACTGGGATCGTGGCAGTGATCACCGATGTGCGCGCGGCCGATGACCCGCGGCTGCGCGATTACCGGCGGCTCACCGACAGTGCGCTGCGAAAGAGCCTGGAGGCGTCGCACGGGCTGTTCATCGCCGAGGGCGACAAGGTCATCCGGCGCGCGATCGGAGCCGGGTACCCGGTCCGTTCCATGCTGCTGACCCGGCGCTGGCTGGCCGGGCTGGCCGGGCTGGCCGAGGGCGGGTACCCCGTGTACGTGGTGCCGGACGAGGTGGCGGAGCAGGTGACCGGCTACCGGGTGCACCGCGGCGCGCTGGCCTCGATGGCCAGGACGCCGCTGCCCGGCGTGACCGAGCTGCTGGCGGGCCGGGCCCCGGGCGGGGGCCAGGTGGTACCGGCCGCCGGCCCAGAGCGCGGCTCACCGCGACGGATCATCGTTCTAGAAGATCTCGTCGACCATGCGAACGTCGGGTCGATATTCCGCTGCGCGGCGGCGCTCGGGGTGGACGCGGTCATGCTCTCGCCCAGGTGCGCCGATCCGCTCTACCGGCGGGCGGTCAAGGTCTCGATGGGGGCGGTCTTCGCGGTCCCCTACGCGCGGCTGACGGACTGGCGGGAGGGACTGGCCGGGCTGCGCGCGGCGGGGTTCGGGCTGCTGGCGCTGACGCCGGACCAGTCGGCCGCCGACCTGGCCGCCGTGCCACCCGGGCCGCGGGTGGCGCTGCTGCTCGGCACGGAGGGGGACGGGCTGTCCTCCCGCTGGCTGGCCCAGGCGGACGCGGCGGTCTGCATCCGCATGAGCCCGGGCGCGATGACGCTCGGAGTGGACTCGCTCAACGTGGTCGCGGCGGCGGCGATCGCCTGCCAGCTGCTGCGGCCCGGCGGTCAGGAGCCCCGGTTCGCCTCGAAGTAGTCGGTCGACTCGCGCCGCCACAGCAGGAAGATCGCGGCCAGCCCCGCGAGCCAGATCAGCAGCCCGGCGATCCGGCTCAGGGCCGCCCCCGCCCGCACGAAGCCGGCCACCACCGACAGCGTGTTCAGGCCGAACAGGACGGTCGCGGTGATCCGGGCCCAGTTCTTCCCCGCCTTGTTCGCCCACGCCATCCAGATCCACAGCCCGATCGCGATCAGGCTGATGACCACCGAGACCACCACCGTGCCGACGGCGGCGGCGTGGACCTCGCTGGGGGTGAGGCGGTGGGACGTCTGCGTGTTCCGGATCGCGGTCTCGATGGTGTGCAGGCTCAGCAGGGTCAGGACCACGCCGATCGCGCTCAGCACGGCGCCCGCATACATGAACATGGCCGCCGTCCGCACCGACGAGGGCGGCTCCGTCCGCGGCGGTGGCTCGGGCAGCTGCCCGCCGGGGGTCGGATAGGGCTGGTACGTCACTGCATCCTCCAGGCACGCTAAGGGGTGCGCCCCGCGCAGCGGCTGGAGATCGGCTGACCCGGCCGGCGCGCACCGGCGAGCTTAGTGCACCGGCGCGCACTTATGGTTGCGTAATCGCACGCTCCGTGAGGGAGCGGGCGCACGGCCGCCGGCGAGCGGGCGCCGGCGGCGCAGGGGCGGGCGTCAGGCCGGGGGGCGCATGAGCGCCCACACCACCTTGCCGCCCTCGTCGAGCAGGTGCCAGCCCCACCGGACGCAGCTGGACTCGACCACGTGCAGGCCGCGGCCGCACTCGGCGGCGGGACCGGACTCGCGCAGCACCGGGATGGCCGCGCCCGGGTCGGTCACCATGCACATCATGAACGGCGGCTGCGCGAGCAGCCGGAGCCGGATCGGGTATTCCCTGACCACCGTGCGCGCGGACGGGACCCCGTGCCGGACCGCGTTGGTCACCAGCTCGGACACCACCAGCTCGGCCAGGTCGGCGAGCGCGGTCATGCCCCACTCCTGCAGCGCATCCCGGGCGAAGCAGCGCGCCGTCCCGACCGATTCGGCCGCGGCCGGGAAGGGGCGGGTCGCCGCCGGCTGTGCCGCCACGTACCCGGCTCCCCAGGCATCGGCAGGCGCGGCAGCCGACAGCCAGGGGTTGGGATGGCGCGATTCCTGTGGCCCGGCCGGGACGAGGAGGTCACTAACACTCATGACAACTGGTCCTGGCTGGCGAGTGCCCGGTGTGGGGGGTCATCGGGTTCCCGTGTCCTTGCTCGTGTCTCGTACGTCGGCGCTGCAACCGCTATCATTCCCTCTGTAGCTTGCAGGCGCAAGGCCAGATGCACGTGCAAATGAAAGTTTACCGGCACGTGCGCGGGGCAGCGACCTGCGAGGGAGCGACCTGGTGAGGAGGCTGCTGACGGACTGCTGAGAGGAGACGTGGGGTTGAGGTGATCTCAGTTCAGCCGGGGAGCGGCCCGACGGTACTCCGCATCCTGCTCGGCAGTCAGCTGCGCAGGCTGCGCGAGGCCAAGGGGATCACGCGCGAGGATGCCGGATACGCGATCCGCGGCTCCGGATCCAAGATCAGCCGGATGGAGCTTGGCCGTGTCAGCTTCAAAGAGCGCGATGTCGTCGACTTGCTCAAGTTGTACGGCGTCGCCGGCGACGAGGCCGATTCGCTCGTGGAGCTTGCCAAGAACGCGAACTCACCTGGCTGGTGGCACAACTACGGAGATGTCCTGCCGGAATGGTTCCAGGTATATGTCGGCCTGGAGGAAGCAGCGTCGCTCATCCGGCTTTACGAAGTCCAGTTCGTCCCGGGTCTGCTCCAGACGGCGGATTACGCCAGGGCAGTCGTGGCGCTCGGGTTGCCGGGCGCCCCAGCGGAGGAGATCGAGCGCAGGGTGAGCCTGCGCATGCAACGGCAGGCACGGCTGACCAAGCCGGGCTCGCCGCGGCTGTGGGCAGTGGTGGACGAGGCAGCGCTCCGGCGCCAGATCGGCGGCGGGGAGGTGATGCGGGCTCAGCTCAGGCGGCTCATCGAGCTCACGGCGGAACCCAACATCACGCTGCAGCTGGTGCCGTTCCGGTCGGGCGGGCATGCGGCCGAGAGCGGGGCCTTCATCGTGCTGCGGTTCCCCGAGGCCGACCTGCCGGACGTGGTCTACCTCGAGCAGCTGACCAGCGCCCTCTACCTGGACAAGCGGGACGACGTGGAAAAGTACACGGAGGTCATGGAACGGCTCAGCGTCGAGAGTGAATCACCTGAACGAACCGTGAAGATCCTGAGCGGGATGCTTGAGGAAGTCAGTTAGATAGATGAAGACATATAACGGAATGTCGGCCACGGATCTCCCCGGGGCTTGCTGGCGGAAGAGCACCATCAGCAACTCCCAGGGGGCATGCGTGGAACTGGCGAAGCTCAGCAACGGCGAATTCGCCGTCCGCAACTCGCGTCACCCAGACGGTCCCGCGCTCATCTACAACCAGGCAGAGATCGCGGCCCTTATCGCGGGCGTGAAGCTGGGGGAGTTCGACGACCTGCTGAACTGACCTGCCGGGCTGACGCCCGGCACCGAGACGCGCTGGCCGCTGCGTTCCTGCGCGACGCGGCGGCCAGCGCTTGTCCGGGGCCGGCGGACCTGCGGCGGGTACCCGCGCTTAGCCGGGCCAGCCAGGGGGAAGTACGCTGCCAGGGAGTTGCCAGGTACGGGCGCGAGTTGCCTGGTACAGGCGCGAATGGCCGGCCCGGCCCGGGATTGTGCGGGGGGCCTCCCCTCGGGCGGGTGCTGACTGTTAGGCTCACCTAAGTTAGGTAAACCTCTCCTAACGCTGCGCTGCTCCTCACGCTGCGCTGCCAGCCGACGGCTACCCTCCGGGAGGATTGTCCGTGTCCGCTAGCCAGATCGCCGTCCTCGGGGCCGTCGCCGGCCTGACGATCTTCCTGGGCCTGCCGCTGGGCCGGCTGCGCGCAGCGCTGCCACGCACCAAGGCCTTCCTCAACGCGGTGGCGATCGGAATCCTCGTCTTCCTGCTGTGGGACGTGCTGAGCAGCGCCTGGGGGCCGGTGGAAGAGGCACTGGGCGGTCACCACTACGGCACGGCGGTCGCTGACGGCATCGTGATGATGGCGTGCGTGGGGCTCGGCCTGATCGGGCTGGTGTTCTTCGACCGGTGGCTGAAGCGCCGGGCGGCCAGCCTGCGGCCGGAAGGGCCCGGCGCGGCCACGGCCCGCCCGGCCGTGCTCCCGGCCAGCCCGGATGCCGCCCGGCTGCGGGCGCTGCAGCTCTCCCTGCTGATCGCCGTCGGCATCGGGATGCACAACTTCGGCGAGGGTCTTGCCATCGGCGCCTCGGCCGCTGCCGGGCAGATCAGCCTGGCGGTGCTGCTGGTGATCGGGTTCGGCGCGCACAACGCGACCGAGGGATTCGGCGTCGTGGCGCCGCTGGCGGCCACGGCCGACCGCCCCTCCTGGGGCCGGCTCGCCGGGCTTGGACTGATCGCCGGCGGGCCCACGTTCCTGGGCACGATCGTCGGCCAGCAGGTCAGCACGCCGCTGCTGGCGATCGCGTTCCTGGCCCTGGCAGCCGGGTCCATCCTCTATGTCGTCATCGAGTTGCTGGCCGTGGCCCGGGCCACCCGCCTCAAGGAACTGGTCGCCTGCGGCATCCTGCTCGGGCTGGTGCTGGGATTCGTCACCGACGCGATCGTGACCGCGGCCGGCGTCTGACCGCGGCCGGCGCCTGACCGCGCCGGCGCCTGACCGCGCCCCGCAGCCGGCCGCCGGCGGGCCGGCCCGCTCCGGCGCGCCCGGCACCGGCTTGCCGGTGCGGCATGGCCTAGAGTCCTGAGGTGATCCCGGGCCCGGAAACCAGCCTCCCGCCGCTGACCAGGCGGCTGATCGGCTGGGAGATCGTCGTCGTCTTCTCGGTGTCGCTGGGCCGCAGCGCCGTGTTCGCCATCATCAACCTGATCGGGTCGCTGACCGCCGGCAAGGCGCTGGGCAAGCAGCAGGCGCTGCTGGTCGGCTCGCTGGCACCGGGCCGGCCGTGGCTGGACCTGACCCTGCAGCTGACCAGCATCCTGTTCACGCTGGCGCCGGTCGCGCTGGTCTTCTACCTGATGGCCAGGGACGGCGAGCCGCTGTCGGTGATGGGCCTGGACACGACACGCCCGGGCCAGGACGCCGCCAGGGGCGCCGTGCTCGCCGCCCTCATCGGGGGCGCGGGCCTGGGCCTGTACCTGGCCGCGTTCGGCCTCGGGATCAGCCTGAACGTGGTGCCGGAGAACCTGCCAGCGGTCTGGTGGCGGATCCCGGTGCTGGTGCTCGACGGCATCCAGAACGGGGTGCTCGAGGAGATCCTGGTGATCGGCTACCTGCTGCGCCGCCTGGATCAGCTCGGCTGGACCGCCCAGCGCGCGATCGTGGCCAGCGCCCTGCTGCGCGGCTCATACCACCTCTACCAGGGCTTCGGCGGCTTCCTCGGCAACGCGGCGATGGGACTGATCTTCGGGGTGCTGTACCGGCGGTGGGGCCGGGTCACGCCGATGATCATCGCCCACTCCCTGATCGACATCGTGGCCTTCACCGGCTACGCGGTGCTGCACGGCCACGTCTCGTGGCTGCCCTGACGGGCTCAGCGGCCGAGGCCATCGATGACCAGCGCGCCGGGCAGCCGGGCCAGTGCCGCGCCGGGCAGCACCAGCTTGGAGCGCCGCACGCCGCTGCCGATCACCACCTGCCCGGCGGCGGCCGCCTGGGCGTCCACCAGCACCGGCCAGCTCGCCGGCAGGCCGACCGGCGTGATGCCGCCGTACTCCATGCCGGTCTCGGCCACCGCGGCCGCCACCGGCAGGAACGAGGCCTTGCGGACGTCGAGTTCCCGCCTGGCAGCGCCGTTGACGTCCGCCCGGGTGGTGGCGAGCACCACGCAGGCGGCGTGCCTGGCCTCACCGCCGCGGCGGCCCGATATCACCACGCAGTTGGCCGACTCGGCCGGGCTGACCTGGTATCGCTCGCAGAACGCGGCCGTGTCCGCGAGATCAGGATCGATCTCAGCCACGCCGACCTCGGCGGCCGGCAGGACCGTCTCCAGCGCCGCGAGCGCCTCGGCGACCGGTGCCGCCAGCAGGTCGGGCCGGGACAGCGCTGGCACCGCGGCGAGCATCCCGATGCGAGAAGTTTCCACGCGGTTATCCT
>JAIRTY010000573.1 GCA_031254715.1 Nocardiopsaceae bacterium
CATATGCCGTCGGCGTCGGAGCTGTTTACCTGCACCAAAAGGACGTTGGCCGCGAATATCACGGTTAAGCCCATCGATCTGGCTGCGGGCGCCGCGCCGGGACAGGTTGCGGCTCATCCACTCGATCTGGTCCGCGTAGACGTTCGGGGTGGACCGCTCGACCGTGCACGGCAGGTTGAGGATGATCTCCCGGCCAGGGCCGGGCTGCCAGGCGTCCATCACCCCCTCGCAGGTCTCGGCGGCGAAGTCGAGCTCGGTGTCCATGAAGATCGCGGGCGAGTACTCGTAGCCGAAATCGCAGCCGGGCAGGTACTGCTCCGCGTATTTCATGACCGACCGGGTGCCCTCGACGGCGAGCGCCTTGCACTCCTCCCGGCCGATGCCGAACACCACCCGGCGGAACAGCGGCGCGGTGGCGTTGTAGAGGTGGACAGTGGCCCGGCGCGCGCCGGCCAGCGACCGGACGGTCGTCTCGATCAGCTCGTCCCTGGCCTGGGTGAGGACGGAGATCTGGACGTCCTCGGGGATCACGTCGCCCTCGATCAGGCTCCGCACGAAGTCGAAGTCGGCCTGGCTGGCGGACGGGAACCCGACCTCGATCTCCTTGTAGCCCATCCGTACCAGCAGGTCGAACATGGTGCGCTTGCGGGCCGGGCTCATCGGGTCGATCAGCGCCTGGTTGCCGTCCCGCAGGTCGGTGGAGAGCCAGCGGGGGGCCGCGGTGATCGTCTTGCCCGGCCACTGGCGGTCTGGCAGGTCCACCGGGCGGACCGGCGAATATCGATGACAGGGCATGCGGCTGGGTACTTGCTGCGGACGCATGGGCGGAAACTGCTCCCTCGGATCGGACGGCGGCCGACGGTTCACGTCACAGCCCCGCGGCGAGGGAGCCGGCCGTTATCGGCCCCCGCCGCGGCAGCTAAGAAGCAGCAGTCCGCGCAGCACGGTCCCGAGGTTAGCAGATTGCGCCCGGGGTGCGGGCCCGGGCGGCCCCCGAAACCTGGCGGTCAGCCTAGCAGCTGGGAGCGGGCCCGCTCAGCCGTCGCGCGTTACCCGTCACATCTGTAACCCCCGGGGCCCGGATGCGCTTGGCCGTCGTGCAGCCGGCCGGCCGCGGGCCAGTCCGGGGCGGGTAACCGCCCGGCGCGGCATGACATCCGTCATCGAGGCGGCACAGCCCGGCCGGGGCATCATGGGGAGTATGCCGCTGATCCCACGCTGGCACTCCGGGATCATGATCCCCCGCTGGCGCGGGACCATGATCACCCGCCGGCCTGCCGGGGCCGAGCCGACGGCGCCGGCGGCCCCGGCTGGGCTGGATGTCACCGACGAGCTTGACCAGTATGTGACCGGCTCGCTGCGGCGCAGGCGGGCGGTCATCCGGCTGCTGGTCGCGGTCTTCCTGGGGTTTCCCGCGGTGGCCCTGCTGCTCTCGCATGGGCTCACCGGGCGGGCTGCCTTCCTGGTCCCGGCGACGGCCGTGTTCGTGGTGCTGGTGGACTGGTATGTGGGCAGGCCGTCCGTGCTCCGCTGGCAGCGCGGCTGGGACCTGGTCCTGCTGCCGGTAATCGTCGCCCTGGGAGCCGCGCTGTTCGCCGTCGGGCAGATGAGCTGGCTGACCGCTCTCGCCATTGCGGCCGCCGCGATCGGCCGCTCCGCCTGGCCCCGCCCGGTCACCGTCATCGGCGTCGTCGCCTGCACCGCCCTGGGGCTGGGCGTGAGCGCGGGGCTGCACCTCGGCTACGGCAACGTGGTCAGCGCCGCCATTGTCCCGGCACTGGGCGGGTTCCTGGCCAACGGCGCCGAACGCCGGAACCAGCTCATCTTCCGGCTACGGCAGACCCAGGCCGAGCTGGCCCGGGTGGCCGTCGCCGAGGAACGGCTGCGGATCGCGCGTGACCTGCACGACCTGCTCGGCCACAGCCTGTCGCTGATCGCGCTCAAGGCCGAGCTGGCCGGACGGGTGATCGGGCCGGACCCGGGCCGCGCGGCCAAGGAGATCGCCGAGCTGGAGACGGTCGCGCGGCGCTCGCTGAGCGACGTGCGCCAGGCCGTGACCAGCTACCGCCAGCCCAGCCTGGCGGCCGAGCTGGCGGCGGCCCGCCGGATGCTGGCGTCGGCCGGAGTTGACTGCCGGGTGTCGGCGCCGCCCGCCTACTCGCTGCCGCCGGCCATCGACGCGCTGCTGGCCTGGACCGTCCGGGAGGGCACCACCAACATCGTCCGCCACGCGGCCGCCCGGCGGGCGGAGATCCGGGTCGAGGTGACCGGCGAGGTGGCCGGCGCCGAACTCACCGACGACGGCGACGGCCCCGCGGGTGACCGCCGCGGCGTGGCTGCCCGCTCCGGGACAGCCTGCGAGCGCGAGCCAGCCGCCGGCTCTGGCCTGGCCGGGCTGGCGGAACGGGCCGCCAGCCTCGGCGGATCGCTGCTGGCGGGCGCGGCCAGCGGCGGCGGGTTCCGGCTGCGGGCGGATGTGCCGCTGACCGAGATGCTCACCGGCCCGGAGCGCGCCGCGCACCCGGACGGCGCCGCGGAC
>JAIRTY010000581.1 GCA_031254715.1 Nocardiopsaceae bacterium
TTGCGTCACGATTGAGGTGTGATTGAGCCGAGTGTCCAGGTCTCGTTCCGGATCCTGGGGCCGCTGGAGATCCGGGCCGGGCAGGCGTGGACGGGGATCCAGGCGCCGAAATGGCGGGCACTGCTGGCCGTCCTGCTGCTGCAGCCGGGCGAGCTCGTGTCCACGGGACGGCTCATCGACGAGCTCTGGGGTGAGCAGCCCCCGGCCACGGCCGCCAACTTGGTCAGCGTCTACGTCCACCGGCTGCGCCGGCTGCTCGGCGAGCCTTCCGGCCAGGACCGCGGAACGTCCGGCGGCTGCGAGCTGATCACCCGCCCGCCCGGATACCAGCTGCGGCTCGCCCCGGGCAGCCTGGACGCCGACCGGTTCGCGGCGCTGGCCGCCGACGGCAGGCGCGAGCTTGCGGCCGGGAACCCGGAACGGGCGGCGGCCCAGCTGGGCGAGGCGCTCGGCCTGTGGCGGGGCCGGGCGCTGGCCGACGTGCCGGCATCGCCGCTGATCAGCGCGGAGCAGAGCCGGCTGGAGGAGACCCGGGCCGACGCGCTGGCGCTGCGGATCGAGGCGGACCTGCGCTGCGGCCGCCACGGCCAGGTGATACCGGAACTGCAGCGGCTGCTCGCCGACCGCCCGCTGCGGGAGGAACTGTGGGCGCTGCTCATGCAGGCCCAGCACGGCGCGGGCCGGCAGGCGGCGGCACTGGCGGCGTACGCGCGGGCCAGGGAGGTCATCGCGGATGAGCTCGGCGTCGACCCCGGCCCCGACCTGCAGCGGCTTTACCAGGAGATCCTGCGCGCCGACGCCAGCGCGGCCGCCGTCACCGCTGGCGCCACTGACCGGGCCGGGCCGGCCGTCCCGGATCCGCGACCGCCGGGGCAGCTCTCCCGTTCCGCGGATGTGAATGTCGAACGGCCGCCGTCCGGGGCCGATGCCGGCGGCTCCGCGCCGGACCGGGCGAGAGGGCCGGCGCAGGCGCGAGCGGAGATGCCGGTGCCGGCCCAGCTACCCGCCGATATCGCCGACTTCACCGGCCGGGCGAGCCAGGTCACACAGCTGTGCGGGCTGCTGGCCGGGGCCGGGCGGGAGGCGAACCCGGAAGCCGTGCCGGTCGTGCTGGTGATGGGCTCAGGCGGGCTGGGCAAGACCACCCTCGCGGTGCACGCGGCGCACCTGCTCGCCGCCGAGTTCCCGGACGGCCAGCTGTACGCCAGCCTGCTCGGCGCTACCCAGCCAGCCGACCCGGCCGAGGTGCTGGCCAGGTTCCTGCGGGAGCTGGGGATGGACCCGGCGCACATCCCGGTGGGGGAGGAGGAACGGGCGGCGGCGTTCCGGACCCTGCTGGCCGGGCGGCGGCTGCTGGTCGTGCTCGACGACGCCAGGGACGCGGCCCAGGTCCGGTCGCTGCTGCCGGGCAGCTCGTCCTGCGCGGTCGTGATCACCGCCCGGGGCCGGCTGCCGGAACTGGTGGGCAGCCGGATCCTGGACCTGGACGTGCTGCCCGAAGCTGAGGCGCGGGCGCTGTTCGGGCGGGTCGCCGGGGAGGACCGGGCGGCCGCCGAGCCCGCCGCCACCGAGCAGGTGCTGACCGCGTGCGCCGGCCTGCCGCTGGCGATCAGGATCGCCGGCGCACGGCTGGCCGCGCGGGGCGGCTGGAACGTGCACTACCTGGCGGGACGGCTCGCCGACGAGCGGCGCCGGCTCGACGAGCTGCGGGCCGGGAACCTGGCGGTGCGGGCGTCGTTCGAGGTGAGCTTCGCCAGCCTGTCCGGGGCGGCCGGAGCGGGCGGGGTGGACCCGGCACGGGCGTTCCGGCTGCTGGGGGTGTGGACCGGGCCCTCGATCCCGCTCGGGGCGGCCGCGGCGCTGCTCGGGGTGAAGCAAAGCGCGGCGGAGGACGCCCTGGAGGTGCTGGTCGACGCGCACCTGCTGGACTCGCCGGCGCCGGACCAGTACCGGTTCCACGACCTGCTGCGCGTGTATGCCGCCGACCGGGCCCGGGCGGAGGAGAGCGAGGCTTCCCGGCAGCAGGCGATCACCCGGGCGCTGGCCTGGTACCTGCACACCGCCGAGGCCGCCGCCCGGATCATCTCCCCGCAGCACGCGCGGGTGCCGCTCGGGCCGGTTCCGGACGGGGTCGAGCCGCTGGCGTTCGGCACCCTGGACGAGGCCCTGGCCTGGTGTGAAGAACAGCGCGCCGGGCTGGTCGCCGCCGTCGGGCTGGCTGCCGCTGCCGGGCTGGACGAGGCCGCCTGGCAGCTCCCCGCCGCCGCAATGAGCTTTTTCTACCGGCGCAGCCATTGGGCGGACTGGGTCTCGACCCACGAAGTGGGCCTGGCCAGCGCCCGGGCGCTGGGCGACCGCCGCGCCGAAGCCTGGATGCTCAACAACCTAGGCATGGCATACGGCATCCAGCGTCAAGAGCAATGCGTGGACTGCTTTGAGCAGGCTCTGGCCCTGTACCGCGAACTGGGCGACCTGCGAGGTGAGGGTCGGGCCGCCACCAACGTCGCAAGCGCACACATCAACCTGCGACAGTTCCGAGAGGCGCTGGACGCGGCCGAACGTTCGCTGGCTATCCTGCGGCAGGCCGGAAATCTCTACGGCGAGGGGATCACTCTGGGCGTCCTCGGCTGTGCCTACCGGGAACTGGGCAGGTTCGCCGAAGCCATCGAATGCTTTCAGCAGGCGATCGGCATCTTCCGGGAGTTGAATGACCGTGACTCAGAGGCTGACGTCCTCAGCGACCTTGGCGATTGCCGCCTCGGCACCGACGAGGTCGCTGATGCGATCAGCTGCTACCGGGAGTCGCTGACGATCCGGCGCGAGATCGGCGACCGGCACGGCCAGGCGGCAACCCTGAAGCGGCTCGGCACAGCCGTGCAGCACACCGGTGACCTGGCTGAGGCACGCGAACTGCTGGCTGAGTCCCTGGCCTTGTTCGACGAGCTGGGAGATCATGCCAGCTCAGCTCAGGTCCGGGAGGCCCTGACGACTGGCCGGCAGGTGGCGGGATGAGGCTGCGTTCCCTTACCAACGGGTAATGATTGACGGCTTGTCCTGCTGCGGGCATCTTCGTGTCGTTATGCTGCTGGCGTCCAAATTCCGCCCAAGCAATGGCTCCCGGGACTCAGGGGGCGAAGGGACGATCATGGGGGATCAAGAAGAAACAGGCCAGCAGCCGACCGCGGAGAGCACGTCCACGGCAACCGGGTCTGCCGCGGAACCGGCGCCCGACGTGGAAGAAGAGCCCAAGGATTCCACCACGAAGGACGGGCCCGTCGCCCAGCCCGACAACAAGTTCCACGGCTAAGGTCCACGTTTAATGGCGTCACGCCCTGGGAGGCCAGGGTCGTGGCGCCATTTGCGGCCCAGACCCTGGTGCGGGCGAGGTGCCGTGGCGGCCGCCAGCCCT
>JAIRTY010000613.1 GCA_031254715.1 Nocardiopsaceae bacterium
CTCCCGCCCCTGCTGCTCCCGCCCCTGCTGCTCCCGTCCCGGCCGCGCTTGCTCCGGCGCCGGAACTGGCCCGGGGCCCGCCGGGGCCAGCCGATGCGCCCGCCGCTGGTGCGATGCCGCCGCCGGCCAGGACGCCCGGCGGTGTCTGCGCGGACCGGCGCGGCTGCCCGGCCTGCCGGGCGGGGGCCAGCCTGGCGGCCCGGGCCCGGCGCCGCCGCCGGATGGCGATGCCCAGTATCAGCAGCACCATCGCCGCGAACGCGCCGCCCGCGATGATCCCGTTCCTGGTCAGGGTGCGGCGCAGGCTCTTGCCTGTCGCCTTGACGGCGGGCTGGCTCGGGGGAGCGGGGGCAGGCGCCGCGGCGGACGGGACAGCCTCGCCGATCCTGGCGGCCGCCAGCAGTGCCCGCTGCGCGTCCACGGTGCCGGACCCGGATCCGCTCGCGCGGCCGCCCGCCCGCCGGAAGCCCGTGCTGGAGGTCAGCGCCCGCCTCACCTGGGCCGGGGTGAGGCGGGGGAACTGCGCGCGGATCAGCGCGGCGATCCCCGCCACCACCGCGCTGGCGGCGCTGGTGCTGCTGACCTGGCTGTAACCGGTCTTACCGGCTGCCGCGATGACCCCGTCCCCGGCCGCGGTCAGGGTCACGTACGGCTGCCGGCTGGAGAACGGTGCCTTGTTGAAGCCGGAATCGAAGGCTCCCACCGAGATCACGCCCGGGTACGCGGCCGGGAAGTTCACCGGGCCGGTGCTGCTCCCTGGGGTGATGTCGCCGGCCGGTGCAACCACCACCACGTGCTTGCGGAGGGCGTACGCGACCGCCGCCCGCTCGGCCTGGCTCCCCCCGGCTCCCGGCGACCCGGGCGCCGTCACCGGGTCGAGCGGCACATCGATGACCCCGGCGCCGCGGCGCACCGCGTACCTGATGCCCTTCGCGATCGCGGCCGGCAGCCCGGCGGCGATCCCCGAATCCGACAGCAGCGGGTCATCCTGCTCCAGGGTGACCCGTACCGACAGGATCCGCGCGGCCGGCGCGATCCCGATGATGCCCTTGGCATGCCCGGCGCCGTGCCCGCGGCCGCCGACCAGGGTGGCCATGGCGGTGCCCTCGCTGCCCCAGAACTGCCCGCCAGGCAGCCGCCCGGAATGGGTGTAGTCAGGGCCGGTGATCACCGCGCCCGCCAGGTCGGCCTGGCCCCGGTCCACGCCCGTGCCGAGGACGGCGACCGCCACCCCGGATCCCCGGCTGCTGTCCCACGCCGTGGTCACATGCAGCGCCCGCAGCCACCATTCCTGATTGCGCACCTGATCAGCCAAGGCAGCCGAACTGGAAAGCACCACGCAGGCGACCGCGAGCCCCGTCGCGATGAGAGTCGTGCGGGAGGACCAGGCACGCGCTGGCCGACGGGGAAACGCCCGGGGCAGGGCGCCCTGTTTTCCGACGCGCAGCACGTCGGCATTGTTACATGTCCGCCCGGAGTTGGTAGCCGGTACCGCAATGCCCTGACCGTCAGGCAATTAGGTGGAAGCCGGCGTGAGCCGGACGTGGGCGCCGGGCGGCAGCCCGAGCTGCTGCGCCGCGTCCCCGGCGTTGACCGCCAGCGAGATGAGCCCGGCGCTGTCGGTGAAGGCGACCATCTCGCCCGGGGCGACGGCGGCGAACGTCTCCAGGTAGGGCACGGTGATGTGGTGCCGCCCGCACCGGACGACCAGCGGCGACCCGAACCCGATGCCGAGCTGGTCGGCGTCGGACGCGGTGATCGACAGCTGCACGTTGCCGAACCTGTCCACCGACATCACCTCGCCTTCCGCCTCGCCGCCGCGGACCCGGCTGGTGGGCGCGGGCAGCGTCACCAGGCCGGCGACGTCGATCTCGTTCCCGCTGGCCGCCAGCTCGGTGCCGGTGGCCAGGTGCGCGGCGACCGGCATGAAGATGTCCCGGCCGTGAAACGTCGGCGACACCGGGTGCAGCCACAGCTCGCCGTTGGTGAGCTGGTAGGCACCGGCCGCCCCGCCAGCTCCCGCCACCGCCCACGACAGCAGCCCGTTGTCCGGGCCCACCAGGACGCTCTCGCCGGCCCGCACCGCGATGGCCCGCCGGGTCGTGCCGACACCCGGGTCCACCACCGCCACGTGCACCCCGGGCGGCAGGTACGGCAGGGTCTGCGCCAGCACGGCGGCGCCCCGCCGGACATCTCCCGGCGGTATCTGATGGGTGATGTCGATGACCCTGATCCCGGGCGCGAGACGGGCGGCGACCCCGTGACAGGCGGCGACGAACCCGTCGTCCAGGCCGTAGTCGGTGAGGAAGCTCAGGCAGTCGTAGGAGGCCACGATCCGTGAGCGTACGTGCTCCGGGCTCTCCCGCCTAGATCCGCCAGCCCGGCCCGGGCCAGCTTCCGCCGCCCCCGCCTAGCATGGGCTGATGGCGGCGCTATCCGAGCTGCAGCAGCGCATCCTGGCGTTCGAGCGCGGCTGGTGGCGGCAGCCTGGCGCGAAGGAGCAGGCCATCCTGGATTCACTGGGGATCTCTCCCACCCGCTACTACCAGCTCCTGAATGAGCTCATCGACAGCCCGGACGCACTGGCTGCCGACCCCGGCCTGGTGAGCAGGCTGCGGCGGCAGCGGGCCCGCCGGGAGCGGCTCCGGTCGGCCCGCCCGGCCAGGGGCGCCCGCGCCGCAGGCGAGCGACGCGGCGGTGACGCGGGCACGGACGGGAGCCGGCGGTGACCGGGGAGCTGCCCGTGCCGCCCACCGCGGCCGGGTCCGAGGGCCTGGCCGCCCTGGTGCGCGACCCGGCGGGCGCGTTCGTGGGGCTTGACTACGACGGCACCCTGTCCCCGATCGTCGCCGACCCGGCTGCCGCCCGCGCCCACCCGGCCGCGCCCGCGGTGCTGACCAGGCTGGCCGGGCTGGCCGGGACCCTCGCGGTGATCACCGGCCGGCCCGCGGCGGAGGCGATCGATCTGGGCGGCCTCGCCGGCGTCCCTGGGCTGATCGTGCTCGGCCATTACGGCTGGGAGCGCTGGCAGGACGGGGCGCTGGTGTCGCCTCCGTCCCCGCCCGGCGTGGCGCAGGCGCGGGAACTCCTGCCGGGCGTGCTGGCGGCGGCGGGCGCGCCCGCCGGGATCCGGACCGAGGACAAGGGCCACGCGCTGGCCGTGCACACCCGGCAGGCGGCCGACCCGCAGCAGGCGCTGGCGCGGCTGCGGGAACCGGTCACCGCGCTGGCCGCCAGGACCGGGCTGACCGTCGAGCCGGGGCGGCTGGTGCTGGAACTGCGCCCCGCTGGCACCGACAAGGGTTCCGCGCTGACTGGATTGGTTTCGGAACGTAAGTCGTCCTCCGTAATGTTCGCTGGCGACGATCTCGGCGACCTCAGCGCCTTCGGCGCGGTCCGGGCGCTGCGCGCCAGCGGGATCCCTGGCATCACGGTGTGCAGCGGCTCGGCCGAGGTGACCGAACTGTCCGCAGCGGCGGACCTGGTGGTGGACGGCCCGGCCGGGGTGATGGACCTGCTCACCGCCCTGGCGGAGGCGATGGCCGGCCATCGGCCCCGGGCCACACCGCAGGACCGGTCTTAACGCAGGGCGTTGAGCTGGGCGGCCAGCCAGGCCGCCGGTGGCAGGGCCGAAGCCGCGTGGGCGAGCAGTTCGGTGCGCCGCTTCCGTTCCGGATCTGGCATGGTCAGCGCCTGGTGCAGGGCCTCAGCGGTTCCCGAGATGTCGTAGGGGTTGACCACCAGCGCGCCCTCGGCAAGCTCGGCGACCGCACCGGCCTCGCGGGACAGCACCAGCGCGCAGCCCGCCTCGGACAGCAGCGGCCCCTCCTTCGCGACCAGGTTCATGCCGTCCCGGATCGGGTTCACCACCAGCACGTCCGCTAGCCGGTAGGCGGCCAGCGAGCGCGGGTAGTCGTCGTTCACGCCCAGGATCAGCGGGTTCCAGTCGTCGGTGCCGAACTCGTGCACGATCTCCCTGGCCAGGCGCTGCACCGCGGCCGTGTACTCCCGGTATTCCGGCAGGTCGTGGCGGGACGGGTAGGCGAAGGCGAGGTGGGTCACCCGGCCCCGCCATTCCGGCCTGGTGAGCAGCAGTTCCCGGTAGGCGGCGAGGCCGCGGACGATGTTCTTGGACAGCTCGGTGCGGTCGATCCTGACGATCAGCTTCCGGCCCGCCGTCGCCCCCGACAGCGCCGCCACGTGGGCCTGCACGTCGGCGTGGGCGGCCCGCTCGGTCAGATCCGCCGCGTCCACGCCGAGCGGGTGCACCCCGACCGTGGTGACGTGACCGTGGTGGCTGACGGTCCGGGCGGAGCGGTCCACCTGCGCCCCCAGCACCGCCTGGCAGCAGTCGAGGAACGCGTCCGCCCAGCGCTCGGCGTGGAATCCGGCGTGATCGGCCCCGAGGATGCCCTCCAGCACCTCCCGCCCGATGTCGTCGGGGAGCAGCGCGAAGTAGTCAGGCCGCGCCCACGGCGTGTGGCAGAAGTACCCGATCGGCAGGCCCGGCCGGCGGTCGGCGAGCATCCGCGGGGCCAGCGTCAGGTGGTAGTCCTGCACCATCGCCCGGGCCGGCGCGGCGGCCGCGCTCGCCCCTTCCGCCAGCGCGTCGGCGAAGGCGGCGTTGTAGGCGCGGAACGCCTCCCACTCGCGGCGGAACTTCAGCCCGAACAGCGGCCGGTTCGGGGTGTCGTAGAGCATGTGGTGGATGAACCACAGGGTGGAGTTGGCCACCGCGTTGTAGGCACGGTCAAACGTGGTGGCGCTGATGTTCAGCATCCTGACCTCGGAGCCGATGCTGCCCGCCGCCTCGGGGCCGAGCAGCCCGCCCGGCGCGGCCCTGGCGGCCGCCCGGTCGGCGTCGCTCAGGGCGGCGCACACCCAGAGCACCTCGGCCTGGCCCGCGACCGACGACAGCCCCGACACCAGGCCGCCAGCGCCCCGGCGCGGGGTCAGCGTCCCGTCATCGGCCAGCGTGAACGAGACCGGTCCCCGGTTGGAGGCGATGAGGACCCGGTCCTTGGCTGCGGACTCCATGACGCGAAAGGGTAGGCGACGGCCGGTGGCCCGGCAGCGGGCGGCCGGCCAGGCGCCGGTAATCCGCTCGCTGTCCGGTCACCGGCATCGGTTATTCTGCGTCAGACAACTTCATAGCGCTCATCCAGAGGGGTGGAGGGAACGGCCCTGCGAAGCCCCGGCAACCACCACGGTGAGGCGTGCCCGCGATCTGCTGCCGCGCAGCGGCAGGCGAGCTGGCGGGGTTCCCGTGGCAGGTGCCAAGTCCGGCCCGCGGCCAGTCCGGCCCGGGACAGATGAGGGAGAAAGGCCCCGCCTAGTGAATGCACCGAAGATCCCGGCCCCGTCCCGGCTGGGGTACGCCAGTCATCTTGCCTGCCGCGAATGCGGCGCCACCACCGAGCTCGGCTCCGGGCACGCTTGCGCCAAGTGCTTCGGCCCGCTCGAGGTCGCCTACGACCTGCCGCCGTTGACCAGGGAGTCGATCGAGGCGGGCCCGCCGAGCATCTGGCGGTACGCCAGCCTGCTGCCGGTCCCGCCCGCGGTGGCGAGCACACCCAACACCGAGCCCGGCTGGACCCGCCTGGTGCGCGCCGATCACCTTGCCACCGAGCTGGGGATGCGGGCGCTGTGGGTGAAGGACGAGCGCGGCAACCCGACCCACTCGTTCAAGGACCGGGTGGTGGCGGTGGCGCTGGCGGCCGCGGTCGAGCTCGGGTACAAGGTGCTCGCCTGCCCTTCCACCGGCAACCTGGCCAACGCCGTGGCAGCGGCGGCAGCCCGGGCCGGGATCCGTTCGGTCGTGATGATCCCTTCCGACCTGGAGCAGCAGAAGATCATCGGCAGCGCCGTGTTCGGCGGCACGCTGGTGGCCGTGCGCGGCAGCTACGACGACGTGAACCGGCTCGCCTCCGAGCTTGCCGACGACCGCGAGGACTGGGCGTTCGTCAACGTCAACGTGCGGCCCTACTACGCCGAGGGCTCCAAGACGATCGGGTTCGAGATCGCCGAGCAGCTCGGCTGGCGGCTGCCGGAGCAGATCGTCGTCCCGGTCGCGTCCGGCGCCCAGCTGGTCAAGGTGGACAAGGCCTTCCGGGAGCTGGTCGCGCTGGGACTGGCCGAGGAGACCGGTTACCGGGTGTTCGGCGCCCAGGCCAGCGGCTGCGCGCCGGTCGCCGCGGCGTTCCGGGCCGGGCACGACGTTGTCCAGCCGGTCCGGCCGTCCACCATCGCCAAGTCGCTGGCCATCGGCAACCCCGCGGACGGCCCTTACGTGCTCGACGTGGTGCGCCGCACCGGCGGCGCCGTCGCCGACGTGGCGGACGAGGAGATCGTCGACGGGATGCGGCTGCTGGCGCAGACCGAGGGGATCTTCGGGGAGACGGCCGGCGGCGTCACCCTCGGGGTGCTGCGGCGGCTGCTTGCGGACGGGGTCATCGACCCGGACGCCGAGACGGTGATCATCAACTCCGGTGAGGGACTGAAGACGCTGGACGCGGTGGCGGGCACGGCCGAGGGGCTCGACGCCATCGCGCCGACACTGTCGGCCTTCGCCGAGCTGGAGTCATCATTGACGGGCAGAGAGGTGGGTCCTCTATGAGCGTGTCTGTCCGTATTCCTACTATCCTGCGCACATATACCGGCGGCTCCGCGGAAGTGACCGCGGAACCCGGCACGCTGCGCGAGGTGATTGCCGGTCTGGATGCCGCCTACCCGGGCATTGGCGGCCGGATAATCGATGACACCGGTAATCTGCGGCGCTTTGTCAATGTGTATGTAGGCGAGGAAGACGTGCGGTTCGCCGAGGGGCTCGATACCCAGGTGGCGGCGGGGTCGCGGGTATCGGTGATACCCGCGGTAGCGGGCGGCGCCGACCGGCCTGCCGGCCGTTAGCCGCCACCGCGAACGCCCCGGCCAGGGCCTTTGGTGATGGTTTGACCGTGGTTTGATCGGCCCGGCCGGGTGAACGCGACTCGCCTGCGTGAATTCGCCGAGTAACGTGTCACGCGTGTCCCCGGCAGGGGGTAAGGGCGTGTCCGGTCGTTGCCGGTCGGCGGGAACGGCAGGCTCGGTGCTTGCCAGGCACGCCTTGCGCGCCGCGATCGATGGGTTCCGGGAATGCAAGGGCGGGACCCGAAGCCCGAGCAGAGTTAGGGAGTAGTTGGGCAATGGCTCAGGGCACCGTTAAGTGGTTCAACCCGGACAAGGGTTACGGCTTCATCGCGGTAGACAACGGCAGGGACGTGTTCGTGCACTACACGGCCATCCAGATGGATGGCTACCGCACCCTCGAAGAGGGCCAGCGGGTCGAATTCGACATCATGCAGAGCGACCGGGGGCCGCAGGCGGAAGCCGTTCGCGCCGTCTGACATCGGTTTCAGGCAGGCGCTCTCGCGTCGGCGGGTGCCGCTCAGGGCAGCGGCTCTATTTCAACCTCTGGATGCATCGCGCGGATCGGGCCTGGCCGGGCACTGACCACCGGCCAGCCCCGGTCCGCTGCCAGGTAGGCGGCATATGCCGACCCGGCTGAGGCCCGGGCCGGACGGGCGCCCGACCGGAGCAGCCCGGTACCGGTTGCCTCCGCCGCCCCGAACTGTGCCACCCGTGCGATGGGCGACCGGAGCAGGTCGAACAGGCGTGCCTGCTGTTCCGGGTCGTCGAGGCCGGCCAGCGCGTCGGCCAGGCACGGGGCCGGGATCACGAGCGTGATCAGGAGTTCGTGGCTTACATACAGCAGCGCCTGCATGTACGGGGTGCCGCGGGCCGCCTCGACCAGTGCGCTGGTGTCGAGGATCCGGCCGGCGATCACGCGGCCGGTTTCGCGGGGGTTCCGGGCGGTCGTCCCCCTGATCCGGCACTGCCGGGGGTTCCCGGGGGTCGTTCCCCTGGGCCAGCACCGGCGGGAGTGCCGGCCGGGCCTCCCGGGCCGGAACCCGGGCCGGCGCCCAGTGCCCGTCGCGCCCACGCGTAATGCTCGGCTTCCGGTTCCGGGCAGCTCTCGTAGATCCGGTCGAGGGTGGCCCGGGCGTCCAGCCAGTCGTCCTCCCGGCGCAGCAGGTCCGCGATGTGGCCGGAGACGGACTCGATCCGCCCCTCCTCCCGCGCCCGGCGCAGCTTCTCGATCAAGTCCTTGGGCAGGCTGATCGCTAGCTTCTCGGTGGCGGGCATACCCCGGTTATACCGGGCCCGCAGGCGCCCTCGCCACTCAGCCGCGGCTTTCCGGTGCCCGCGCCCGGCTTGCACTCCCTGACTGAGAGTGCTAAACAAGTCGTTGGCACTCTCGGTATGAGAGTGACAACGAAACGGCGGGATCGGGGCGATGAGGCCTCACTGGCGGCAGGATGGGCCTGCCCGCGGGAGGTCGGCCGTCGCGGGCGTCGGCCCGGTCCATCTAAAGCCACAAAGTGTTCCGGGAGGATCTGGAGCCTATGGCATCCAAGATGATCGCGTTTGACGAGGACGCGCGACGCGGCCTCGAGCGCGGCATGAATCAGCTGGCCGACGCTGTAAAGGTAACCCTCGGCCCGAGGGGCCGGAACGTGGTGCTCGAGAAGAAGTGGGGCGCTCCCACGATCACCAACGATGGGGTGTCCATCGCCAAGGAGATCGAGCTCGAGGACCCGTGGGAGAAGATCGGCGCCGAGCTGGTCAAGGAAGTGGCCAAGAAGACCGACGACGTGGCCGGGGACGGCACGACCACCGCTACCGTGCTGGCGCAGGCGCTGGTGCGGGAGGGGCTGCGCAACGTCGCCGCGGGTGCGAACCCGATGGCGCTGAAGCGGGGCATCGAGGCCGCGGTGGAGCGGGTGTCGGAGGAGCTGTCCAAGCTCTCCAAGGACGTGGAGACCAAGGAGCAGATCGCTTCGACGGCGTCGATTTCGGCGGCGGACACCGCGATCGGCGACATGATCGCCGAGGCGATGGACAAGGTCGGCAAGGAAGGCGTCATCACCGTCGAGGAGAGCAACACCTTCGGGCTCGAGCTCGAGCTGACCGAGGGGATGCGCTTCGACAAGGGATACATCTCGCCGTACTTCGCCACCGACCCGGAGCGGATGGAGGCGGTGCT
>JAIRTY010000667.1 GCA_031254715.1 Nocardiopsaceae bacterium
CGAGGGCGGCGGCCTGGTAGATCTCCGGGCTGATGGCCTTCAGCCCGCCGATGAACACCATGGTGGAAAAGCCGGTGTTCTGCCAGATCTGCACGAAGATCACCAGCGGCATCGCCAGCGACGCGGAGCCGAAGAACGCCGAGTGCGCGCCGAACGCGCCCCACAGCGACGACCCCGGCCCCTGCCCGGGGTCGAAGAACAGGATCCAGATCAGGCCCACGATCGTGACCCCCAGCACGATCGGCAGGAACACCACCACCCGCATCACCGCGTTCCACCGGGTATCACCCACCAGCCGGTGCGCGATCGCCAGCGCGAGCACGTTCTGCAGCACGGTGACCGCGATCACGAACACCGCCGTCGCGATCACCGCCGGCATGAACCCGGGCCGGTTGACGGTGAACATGCTGGTGTAGTTGGCCAGGCCGGTGAAGTGCACCGGGGCGCCAGGGAAGTCGGCGTAATCGGTGAACGACACCACCGCCGTCGCCGCCGCCGGCACCAGCCCGAACAGCACATACACCGCCAGCGCCGCCACGATCCCGCCCCACATCAGCGCCTTCGACCGCGCCGACAGCAACCGCGCCGGCCCCGCCGCCCCCCGCCGGCGGCCCGGCCTGACCACCGGCGGCGTGCCAGCCGCCGGGGCCGGCAGCACAGCGCTGCCGGCCCCGGCGTCCCTGGTCAGCGGGCTCCCGCTCACCGGCCTCCCATCACCCGTGCCGGAGCGCCCGGCTCACCCCGTCTGCCAGTCATTCTGGTACAACTGCTCGACCTGGGCCGGGGTCTTCTTCCCCTGGATCACGCTCAGCTGCAGGGTCGGCCAGTTCGCCGGCTGGTCCCAGTACTTGTTGGTGTCGGCCAGGACCGGGAAGTAGGTGGTCCAGTTGATGCCCTTGCCGAACCACTTGCCCAGCACCTGCGCGGAGTAGCTGGTGAACGTCCCGCTGGTCTGGCTGGAGGAGATGCCGGTGATGTTCACGTACTGCGCGTAGATCTTCGGCTGCGAGAAGAACGCCAGCCACTTCATCGCCAGCGCCTTGTGCTTGGAGGCGTTCAGCACCGAGAACGTCAGGTCGTTCTGCAGCTCGCTCTGGTTGGCCGAAGCCGTGTCGCTGCCCGGCAGCGGGAAGAAGCCCACCTTCATCGACGGGTTCGCCTTCTGCACCGACGCCAGGTCCCACGACCCGTCCAGCAGCATTGCGGCCTTGCTGTTGGCGAACGCGCCGGGCATGCCCTGCCACGGCTCACCGGTGTACCCGGGCTCCAGGTACTGCGCCAGCTTCTTCTCCTCGTTCATCACCTGGGTGAAGTACGGGCTGGTCCACTTGACCGTGCCCTTCGCCAGATCGGTGGCCAGGTTCCCGCTCGGAGCGTGCGGCAGCCACAGGCTGGAGATCAGGTTGTAATAAATGAACTGCAGGTAGATCGGGCCGACGGCGCCGAGGCCGACATACATCGGCGTGACGCCCTTGGACTTGAGCGTGTCCAGCACCTTGACGAACTGGGTGTAGGTGGTGGGCGGTGACAGGTGATACTTGGCAAAGGTCTGCTTGTTGTAGAAGACCCCCTCCTGGTACTCGCCGCTCACGACGCCGTAGGTCTTGCCGTTCAGGGTCTCCGCCGCCTTCGCGGCGGGAGTGTAGGCATTCAGGAACGACTGCCCGTTCAGCGGCGCGAACACGCCGTGCGTCGTCCAGTTCTGCCACGCGGTCATGTTGCTGGTGGTGGGCTTCAGCGGCATCGGCTGGGCCTGCTGGACGTTGCTGACGATGTCGGCGCTGGTCGACGACACGGTCGACTGCAGCATCGTCTTGTAGGGCCCGTTGACGTTCTCCGCCGTGCCAAGGCTGACCTTCACGCCAGGATTGGCCTTCTCGAACTCGGCGTCGATCTTCTTGATCGCCGCCACCGCAGGCGGATTGACCCAAGTGATGATCTTCAGGGTGCCGCCGTGGGAAGACGACGACGAGCCGCCGGAGCCGCAGGCGGCCAGCCCTGCGCTCGCGACCAGCACCAGCGCGGCCGCTCCAGCACCAGCGGTGTGCCGCCGGCTGGCGGCCCGGCGCGACATCTTGGCCATGAAGGGGGAGAGCATGGGCAAAATGTTACGATCTACCCAACGGCAGGGGAAGATGTTAACTAGGAGTCGTTACCAAACAGAAAGGCCCTCGCCGGAGCCGCTGCCCCGGCGGTTGCCAGGTCCCTGGCCGCGGGCCCCGGGCCGTCAGTCGAACGCGTTGGGCCGGCCATCCCGGACATAGTCCGTGGTCGACGCGATGTGGTCACGGCTGTGGATCGACCGGCTCTTGGCCAGGTGGCCGAACATCTGGATCCCGAAACCGCCGTCGAGGTCGGCCACGATCCGCTGCTTCCACGGGCGGCGGATGATCTGGGTGGTGAGCCGGCGCACGGTGCGTGGCTGGCTCATGATGTGGTCCGCGATCGTGTACGCCCGGCCGAGCAGCTGCTCGGCTGGCAGGACCTCGTTCACCAGGCCGTACTCCAGTGCGGTCGGCGCGTCGATGGCCTGGCCGGTCAGCAGCGCGTAGGCGGCCCGCTTGACTCCCAGCAGCTCCTGGAAGCAGGTGTGGATGCCATCGGCGGGCACCGAGCCGATCCCGTAGTGCACGTCGAAGATCCGCGCGTCCTCGGCGCACAGCGTCAGGTCGCACATGAGCAGGATCTCGGGATGGAACCCGGGCCCGTTGAACAGGCCGATGGTCGGGATCTCCAGGTCGTTGACCAGCGCGCTGACGTTGATCCGGCCGTCCTTGTAGGCGTATTCGTAGGCCCAGTACTCCAGCTGCTGCTCCTCGAGCTCGAAGCCCGCCGGGTCGGAGTCCATCATGAACTCCTCCCCGGAGCCGGTCAGGATCAGCAGCTCGTTCTCCGGGTCGGCGCCGGCGGTCTTGAGGAACTGACCGAGCGCCCGGTGGTTCTGCACGCTCAGCTGGATCGGGCCGCCCTGGGTGTGGGCCCGGGCCAGTAGCACGCCGTCGTCGCGGCGATCGAGCCGGAAGAACTCGGCGAAGGTCTCCCGGTACTCCTCCAATCGCGGCGCTGGCACGAATTCCTGCAATGACATTGCGGCTCCTCCCATGGGGCGCGGCCGGGCTCCGGACTGCCGCCGGCCGGAAGTGCGAGTTACATTGCCACGGATGACCAGCCGGAGCGGAGGAGGACGGCGCTGAACACTGAGACGTCAGGCCGGGGGAGCGAGGCCAGCGCGGCGCAGCTGCGCCGGCTGGCGGACCGGATCCGGCTGCGGGCCGTCCAGATGGTGGCGCCGCAGGGCCTCGGGTACCTCGGCCAGGCCCTGTCGGCCGCCGAGCAGTATGCGGCGGTCTACGGCGCGGCCCTGCGGCCGGGGACCGACCGGGTGATCTGCTCCCCGGGCCACTACGTGGTGGCCGCCTACGCGGCGGCCGCTGAGACCGGGCTGATCGACGAGGCGCTGCTGGCCAGCTACGGGCAGGACGGGTCGTCGCTGGCGGCGATCGGCACCGAGCACAGCCCCGTGCCTGACTACACCTGCGGGTCGCTGGGGCAGGGACTGTCAGCCGCCGCCGGGTTCGCGCTGGCTGACCGGCTGCGCGGCAGGCCCGGCGGGCGCACGTTCGCCTTCCTCAGCGACGGCGAGCTGCAGGAAGGGCAGGTGTGGGAGGCGGCCATGTTCGCCGGGCACTACCGGCTGGGCCGCCTCACCGTGCTGCTGGATGCCAACAATTCGCAGGTGGACGGGCCGGTGGACGGCATCACCACGATCGAGCCCGTCGCCGCCAAGTGGCAGGCCTTCGGCTGGGACACCGCCGAGCTCGACGGCCACGACGCGGCTGGCATTGCCGCCGCCCTGGCAGCGGCAGCGGCGGCAACCAGGCCGGCGGTGCTGATCTGCCGCACGTCCACCAGGCACGGGCTGGACTGCCTGCCCCCGGACGCCGACGGCCACTTCATCAAGCTGCCGCCCGGGCTCGCTGACGCGGCCGTCGCCGAGCTGACCGCCAGGCTGGACCGCCATGCCCGGTGACCACGGCGCCACCGGGCCGTCCGCGCCGGTCCTGCCGGCGCCCTACCGCACCGTGCTCAAGCCCTACGGGCGCGCCCTGGCCGATCTCGCCCGCGGCCGGCCTGACATCGTCTGCCTGTCCGGTGACCTGACGCGGCAGTGCGAGATCGACCTGTTCCAGGCCGAGTTCCCTGACCGCTTCATCCACGCCGGCATGGCCGAGGCGAACATGATCGGCGTTGCCGGGGCGCTGGCCCGCAGCGGGCTGATCCCGTTCGTGCACACGTTCGGCGTGTTCGCGACCCGGCGGCCGCTGGACCAGATCGTCAACGCCGTCGCCTACCCGCGGCTGCCGGTCCGCATCGTCGGCTTCATGCCCGGCGTGTCCAGCCCCGGCGGTCCCAGCCACCAGGCCATCGAGGACGTGGCGCTGATGCGGGCGCTGCCCGGCATGACCGTGCTGGACGTGGCGGACGTCACCGAGACCGCGCAGGCCGTCGCCGCCATCGCGGACCTGCCTGGGCCGGTCTACCTGCGGCTCAAGCGCGGCGAGATACCGGTGATCTTCCCGGCGGATCACCCCTTCTCGCTGACCAGGGCGCAGCTGCTCGGGGATGAGCAGGCCGATGGCACCGGCGCCGCCCTGGTCGCCAGCGGGATGATGGTCGCCCCGGCGCTCGCCGCCGCCAGCGCACTGCGAGACAGCGGCGTCCGGGTCACCGTTCTCAACGTGCCGGTGATCAAGCCGCTCGACACCGCGACCGTGCTGGCAGCGGCCGCGGGCGCGCAGGTGGTCATCACTATCGAGAACCATTCCGTCATCGGCGGGCTGGGCTCGGCGGTGGCAGAGGCACTGGCCGAGGCGGGCCTGGGCCGCCCGTTGCGGCGGATCGGCCTGGCCGACACCTTTGCCGACGGCGCGCTCACGGCGCCGTACCTGTTCGCCAGGTACGGGCTCACCACCCAGCAGGTGATCGACGCCGCCTGGACCGCGCTCAGCCGGCCAGGCCAGCCGCCCCGGGCCCCGTCCCCGGACCTCCAGCCAGGCGACTACGCTCCGGTCTGACCACAGCGGAGCCGGCGGCGGGAGGCGGGTCTGATGGCGGGCAGCGGGCTCGGTAGTGGCTCCCCGGCAGGGGAGATCGACCTCATCGGGGTGCGTTTCGACGGCTCGGGCCGGGCCGCCGGGCAGGCGCATGCACCCGCGGCCCTGCGCGAGGCCGGCCTGGCGGCGGCGCTGGCCGGGCGCGCGGTCCTGGCCCCGGACGTGGTGGTCTCACCGCCCGTCGCCGAGCGAGGCCGGTTCGGCTTCTCCAACGAGCGCGCGTTCCTGGAGATGGCGGACGCGCTCTATGGCCGGGTCCGGGCCGCCGTGGCCGGCGGCCGCTTCCCGCTGGTCTACGGCGCCGACTGTGCCGTGCTCTTCGCGGCCGTGCCCGCGGTGGCCGACGCCGCCGGATCGGCCGGCCTGGTGTTCATCGACGGCCACGAGGACGCCACCACGATGGAGGCGTCCACCACCGGCGAGGCCGCGAACATGGAGGTCGCCTTCCTGCTGGGCCGGACCGGGCAGCGGGCGCCCGAGCCGCTGCGCAGCCGGGCCGGGGTGCTGCGGCCGGAGGCCATCGCCATGCTCGGCATGCGCGACGATGAGTACCGGCGCGAGATCGGCGAGGCCACCATCGCCGGCGAGGTGCGGCTGCTGACCGCGGGCGAGGTGCAGGCCGATCCGGCGGCCGCCGGGACGCAGGCGGCGCGGCTGGCCGCGGCCCAGGGGCAGGGCTGGTGGTTGCACACCGACCTGGACGTGCTGGCCGGCGACGAGTTCAGCGCCTGCGGCGCCGCCAGCGACCCCGCCATGCCGGGCGGCCTCTCCTGGGCGGAGCTCACCGCCGTGGTCTCGGCAGCGCTGCGGGCCGGCGGCTGCCGCGGGTGGAGCATCGGCGTCTACAACACCGACCTGGATCCTGACCGCCACGCCGCCCGCCAGATCGTGACCTTCCTGGCCAACGTCACCGGTCCCTGACGCCGCGTCGCGCCCTGAGTGCTCGGCCACCCAGAAATAGCTATACTTATGGCTATGACGGTAGGCGAGCAGTTGCCACTGGCGGATGTGAAGAACCGGCTCTCGGAGGTCGTCGAGCGCTTGGAGCGCGAGCATGGCCGGGTCGTGATCACCAAGCACGGTCATCCCGCGGCCGTGGTGATCAGCGTCGACGATCTTGAGTCACTTGAGGAAAGCCTCGACGTCATGGGGAGCGACGCACTCCTGGCTGACATTCACGAGGCGCTGGCCGAACTCGCCGCCGCTGAGGCGCCGGTGCTGAGCAAGGATGAGGCGCTGCGCCTGGCCCGTGATCGGTGAGCGAGCCCGGGTATGCGATCGCCTGGACGACGCCGGCTCGCCGGACGCTGACACGGTTGCCAGAGAAGGTTGCTACCGCCGTGGTCGAGTTCCTGTACGGATCCCTTGCCGCTAGCCCGCGCCGCGTCGGCAAGCCGCTCAAGCTCGGGCTGAAGGGACTCCACAGCGCTCGCCGGGGCGACTACCGGGTCATTTACCGGGTCGAGGATGACCGGCGCCGGGTAACAGTTGTCGCTATCGAGCATCGCTCGGACGTGTACCGGCCGCGCCAACTGTGACCGCGGGCCGGGAGCGGCAGGGAAGCCGGGCCGGCCGTCACGTTGCTACTTCCCGCTAGCGGAGCGTGGTGCCGCCGGAGACGTCCAGCGTTTCCAGGTCCCGGCGGGTCGGGAGGCCTTCCCAGTCGCCGCGGGTGCTCACAGCGAAGGCGCCGGCCGTGATCGCGCGTCCCAGGCGCCCCGGCAGGTCAAGGCCGTCCAGGACGCCCGACAGGTACCCGGCAGCGAACGCGTCCCCGGCG
>JAIRTY010000671.1 GCA_031254715.1 Nocardiopsaceae bacterium
TGCTCCTGCCGCTCGGCGCGCTGGCCCCGGCCGACCCGGGCAGGGCCGTCCCGGCGCTGCCCGCCGCCGGCGGTGCGGCCGCGGGCTGGCCGGCCCGCCGCCGTTCCCGGCGGGCGCGCCAGGCCGTCGCCTTCTCCCCCGCGATCGGTATCAGGCCGCGGGACAAGAACAAGATCACCAGCAGGAACAGCGTCCCCCAGACCAGCTCGCTGGCGTAGCTGTTGCTGACCTGGAGCGTCAGGTACTGCTCCACGGGCTCCAGGAGCAGCGCTCCGAGGATCGGTCCCCACAGCGTGCCGAACCCGCCGAAGAACGCCATCAGCGCGACCGACAGGTCGAAGATCGGGTCGAACCCGTACTGCGGGAGCACCTGGCCGATGAAGAACAGCCAGACCGCCCCCACCAGGCCGGTCACCACCCCGGAGATGACGAAGGCGGCCAGCTTCACCCGCATCGCCCGCACCCCGAGGCCGCGCGCCCGGTCCTCGTCATCGCGGATGGCCCGCAGCTGCAGCCCGAACCGGGAGCCCCGGATCAGCCACGACAGCAGTGCCACGCCCGCCGCCAGCACCAGGCCCATGTAGTAGAAGGGGATGTTGAAGGTCTCCGGCGCCCAGGTCAGGAACGGCGCCGAGATCCCCACCGACCCGCCGGTGATGCTCAGGTTGAACGCCATCAGCTGAAAGATGAAGAAGACCGCGATGGTGACCACGACGAACGTGTGCCGCCGTACCCGGAGCGCGATCAGCCCGAACGGGACCGCCACCACGCCGGCCGCCAGCGCGGCCAGCGGCAGCAGCGCGAATTCCATGTTCCCGGTGATGTGCCACTTCTGCGCCGCGATCCCCACCGTGTAGGCACCGGTGCCGAAGAACACCGCGTGGCCCAGCGAGATGTACCCGCTGAACCCGGAGAACAGGTTCCAGGCGACGGCCGCCGCGATAAACAGCATCGTGTCCACGGCGATCTGGGTCACCACCTGGTTGGTGACGACCTGCGGGAAGATGACCGCTATCAGCAGCAGCACCGCGGCAACCGCCCAGCCGCGGGAGTTCGGAGTCGCGAGCATGCTGCCTGCCCGCCAGCGGCCGGCCGCTAGCTGCCCGCCAGGGTCGCCGCTCATTGCGCCCTCGCCTCCCGGTGCCCGAGCAGGCCCTGCGGCCGCAATGTGAGCACGAGCACGAGCGCCGCGTAGAACACCACCACCGACCAGGTGGGAGACCAGATGTCGACGATCGCCTCGGTGACCGACATGAACACCGCCGCCGCCAGCGCGCCGCCGATGCTGCCCATGCCGCCCAGGATGATGACGGCCAGCAGCCGGGAGATCAGGTCATAGCCGCTGTTGGCGTTGAACGCGTTGGTGGCGCCGAACATCATGCCGCCGACCGCCGTCGCCGCCACCCCGATCCCGAACGCGAGCGCGGCGACGCGGTTGATGTCGATCCCGATCAGCCGGGCCGCCGTCTGGTCCTGCATGGTGGCGCGCAGGCTGCGCCCGAACGTGGTGCGGTAGAGCATCAGGTAGAGCACCGCCACCAGGATCACGGCCAGCGCGAACCCGTACAGGTAGATGTAGGGCAGGTAGAACCCGAGCACGTGCACGCTGTTGTTCACGTACGGGGCACTGAGCTGCACGTAATCGGGCCCGAACCCGAGATACAGGATCCCCTCGATGATGATCATCACGGCGTAGCTCGCCAGCAGCGACATCGAGGTCCGCTCCCGGCCCCGCAGCCGCCGCATGAACAGGACCTGGATCCCCACCCCGAGCACGAACATGACCGGGATGGTGATCAGCAGGCCCAGAAACAGGTCAACATGCAGGTGCACGGAGAGCACGTAGCTGAGATAAGCGGCCAGCACCACCAGGATTCCCTGGGCGATGTTGATGATGTCGAGCACGCCGAAGATCAGCGTGAGCCCGACGGCCATCAGCGCGTAGACGCCGCCGTAGAGGATCCCGTCGATGACCGCCCGGTAGAGTTCGCGTCCCATCTCAGCTCCGTGCCGCTCCGTCCACTTGTCATCGTGCTACCAGCCGGTCACCCAGACCAGTTGGGCTTCGGGTACACGACCTTGCCGGATCCCGGCGCGCCCGCCGGGAGCACCTGGGTGTAGTTCCCGTTCTCCCACTGGAAGACGAAGAGCACCGGCTTGGTGTTCATGCCGAGCGAGTCGAACTCCACCGGGCCCTGGACGCTGCTCAGCGTCACCCCGCTGTGCAGGTACTGGATGATCTTCGCCTGGTCGGTGCCGTGCGTGGCCTCGATCGCCTGCTTCGCGACCTGGCCCACGCTGTAGCCCTCGGCCACGTCGGAGTTGATGTCCGACGGGGAGCCGCCGTACTTGGCGACGTACTCCTGCACCATCTTCTTGCTCTGCGGGTTGTCGTAGCCGCCGTACCAGCCGTTGGAGGTCATGATCCCGGTGGCGTTGGCCTTTCCGACCGCCTTGAGGAAGGCGGCGCCCTGGTCCGGGCCGGCGGTGGCGGCAAAGATCTTCGGGTTGTAGTGCTGCTGCTGGAACGCCTTCATGAACGCGGCCACGGTCGGCACGTCCACCGAGCCGAGGAACACGGCCTGCGCGTTGGTGGCCGCCACCTGGTCGGCGACGGACTTGGCGTTGGGCAGCTCCTCCGGCAGCACCTTGTTGTAGACGGTCTTGACGCCGACCGCCTTCAGCTGCTGCTGCGCCCGCTGCTCCGGCGGGATCGTGAACGGGTTGTTGACGATCGGGTAGGCGGCGGTCTTCGGCCGCTGCGCGGCCGGCATCGTCTTGATCCAGTTGGTCAGCGGGTCGTACTGGTCCACGATCGGGTAGCTGACGTCGAACACGTTGTGCCGGGCCTTGTTCGACGGGGTGTTGAACACGGCCGGCGCCCCGCCTGCGCCCTCGATCATGGCGTAGTTGTAGCGGGCCGCGACCGTCGCGGTCGGGCCGGTGATGAGCGATGAGAACGGGCCGAAGACCATGTCCACGTGGTCGGACGTGATCATCTGCTGGACGTTGGTGCTGCCCTGGGTCGGGTCGCTCTTGTCGTCAAGGAACTTGAACTGCACCTTGCGCCCGAGGATGCCGCCGGCCTTGTTGACGTCGCTGGCCCACAGCAGGTAACCGCGCTTGAAAGCCTGGCCGTCGGCCGAGAAGTCGCCCGTGAAGGACAGGGACGCGCCGATGGTGATCGGCTTGGAGTTGCTCGGGCTCGAATTGCTGCTGTTACTGCCGCCGCCTCCCGAGCTGCAGGCGGCCAGAATTGTGAT
>JAIRTY010000722.1 GCA_031254715.1 Nocardiopsaceae bacterium
CTGCGGTCCTACCCGGCCGATGGCGCGGTGCTGATGGGCGGCTGTGACAAGACCACGCCCGCCCTGCTGATGGGCGCGGCCAGCGCGGGCATCCCGGCGATCTACGTCCCGGCCGGCCCGATGCTCCGCGGCAACTACCGCGGCCAGCCGGTGGGCAGCGGCACCGACCAGTGGCGGTTCTGGGACGACTACCGGGCGGGCCGGATCGGTGACTGCGAGCTCGCTGACCTCGAATGCGGGATCGCCCGCAGCCCCGGCCACTGCATGACCATGGGCACCGCCTCCACCATGACCTCGGCCGCCGAGGTGCTCGGCATGACCCTGCCGGGGGCCGCATCGATCCCGGCGGTGGACTCAGCCCATTACCGGATGGCGGCCGAGAGCGGCCGCCGGATCGTGGACATGGTGTGGGAGGGGCTGACGCCAGGTCAGGTCCTCACCCGGGAGGCGTTCGAGGATGCGGTCGCCGCCGTGCTCGCGCTCGGGGGCTCCACCAACGCGGTGATCCACCTGATCGCGATGGCCGGGCGGTGCGGGGTACGGCTGGACCTGGACGACTTCGACGCGATCTCGCGCCGGGTGCCGGTGCTGGCGAACATCCGCCCCACCGGCGAGTTCCTGATGGAGGACTTCTACTACGCCGGCGGCCTGCCCGCCTTGCTCGCCCAGCTCGCGCAGGTCCCGGGTGCGCTGCACCCCGGCCGCCGCACCGTCAGCGGTCACGCCCTGGGCGATGACCTGGCCGGCGCGCAGGTGCGGAACCCGGACGTGATCCGGTCCCCGGACCGGGCGCTGGCGGCCGAGGGCGGGCTGGCCGTGCTGCGGGGCAACCTGGCACCGGACGGCGCCGTGATCAAGCCCGCCGCGGCCGACCCGGCCCTGCTCAAGCACACCGGCCCGGCGGTGGTGTTCGACAGCTACGCCGACCTGCAGGCGCGCATCAACGACCCGGCGCTGGCCATCACGCCCGGCTCGGTGCTGGTGCTGCGCGGCGCCGGTCCCCGGGGCGGGCCCGGCATGCCCGAGTACGGCATGCTGCCGATCCCTGACTACCTGCTGCGGCAGGGGGTCAGGGACATGGTGCGGATCTCCGACGCCCGGATGAGCGGCACCAGCTACGGCGCCTGCGTGCTGCACGTAGCGCCCGAGTCCCACGTGGGCGGGCCGCTGGCCCTGGTCAGGACCGGGGACGCCATCACCCTGGACGCGGCGCAGCGGCTGCTGCGGCTGGAGGTGGACGACGCCGAGCTGGCCAGCCGCCGGGCGGGCTGGCAGCCGCCGCCGCCCGCGTTCGGGCGCGGCTACGGCGTGCTGTACACCGAGCACGTCACCCAGGCCGACCAGGGTTGCGACTTCGAGTTCCTGTCCCGGCCGGGCGCCACGCCGGAGCCCAACCCGCTGTGAGGGCCTTGCTCAGCAACGATTCAGTCCCGGGGGACGAGTTCCGGACGGAGCAGGACGCTCTCGGGCCGCGCTCCCGGATCGGCGATTCTGCGGACGAACAGATCGACGATGTGGTCGGCCACCGCGGGAAGTGGCTGGCGCACGCTGGATAGCGGTGGTGTCAGGAAGGCCGCCGCCGGGGAGTCGTCGAAGCCGACCACCGTGGCTCGTGGCTGCCCGGCGGCGTCGGCTCCGCAACCGAACCTGGCGCCAATCGCGAACGTGTCGCTGCCGCAGACGAAGGCGGTGGGCGGGGTCTTGCCGGCTAGCAGCCGCCTGGCGGTAGCGGCGGCCGAGCCGGCATCCTGCGGGCAGGTGCCGGCCATTCCGGTGAGCGATAGGCCGTGGCGGCGCATGGCTCGTCGCCAGCCTGCCTGCCGGTCGTCGCCATATCCGGTGCCGGGCGGCCATCCGAGGTAGGCGATGCGGCGGTGGCCGCGGGAGACGAGATAGTCGACGGCCTGCGCGGTGCCGTGGTCACCATCGACATCCACCCAGGCATACTCGCCGCGGTTCCGCCGCGGCTGGCCGAAGCATACGAAGGGGATGCCGCGGCGCACGAACCAGGCTGGCCGGGGGTCGGCAATGCCGATGTCCGTGAGCACGAATCCGTCGACGGTACCTGTCTGTACAAGATCGTCGTAGGCGGCGAATTCCGTCTGCGGGTCAGCGGACGTGAACAGCAGCACGTGGTAGCCGGCTGCCTGGGCGGAGTTGGCGAGCGCGTGGAGGAACCTGTCGAGGAGGTCACCGAGCCCGCCGGGGGAGTTGATCCGGAAGCCGATGGTGTGGCTGGCGCGTACCCGCAGGTTTCGTGCCGACCGGTTCGGCCGGTACTCGAGCTTCTGGATCGCGCTCTGGACGCGGACGGTCGTCGCGGGCGTTACCCGTTGCGGTGCGTTGAGCACGTTCGACACCGTCTGCCGGGAGACTCCGGCCAGAACAGCCACGTCGGCGATCGTCACAGTCGGACGGGCCAATCGATCGCGTTCCTCTCGCTGGCGCCTCTTTGAACGTTCACTTCATCCGGCCGGTAGCGGGTCGGCTTGAGCCCTCATTGTCCCTCTAGTCAGGGAACTGATTGAAGTGTACCTTCATGGGAGCCCGGTTATTGATCGTGCAAATCTTCGGGAGGCGACGATGCCTCAGACCCACGTTCGCGCCCTCCTCCCCGCGGTGGTGGCGTTAGCCCTCATGGTCGCGCCGGCCGGCGCATCAGCGGCCGCACCACCGGGCAACGGATCAGCGGCCGCACCACCAGGCAACGGATCAACGGCCAGGCCGGCGTCCGGGCTGGCGCGCAGCCCGGAGCTGTCGGTGACGAGCCGGCTGTCCGACCGTCGCGAGGTGGCGGCGGGAACGCGGGCGTGGTCGATCGGCTTCGAGGACGGGCGCTTCTACGCCAACGGCTGGCACACCACCGGCGAGATGGGCGGCATCTGGACGCCGCCGGTGAAGCTGCTCGACGGCGTGTGGTTCGGGCTGGACGGACAGTGGATCGGGCCGGCCACCCGGTTCTCGAGCGGGTACGGCTACACCCGCTACGACCTGCCCACCACCGCGGGCCTGGGCGTTCAGCGCACGGACTTCGTGCCGGACGGGCGGCGCGGCGCGCTTTTCGGGCTCACGATCAGCAACCCCGGTCCGGCGCGGACGGCGACGCTGACCGTCGACGCTCACTCCGAGCTGATGGGCCAGTACCCATGGGGGTTCACCGGAATCACGCCCAACGCGAACGACAACATCCCCGATCACGGCGCCTTCGACGGGCGCGACCTCGTCTTCAGTGACAACGGCGCCCTGCCCGGCGCACCCGTGCACCACTACGCGGCGCTGGTGGGCATGGTGGCCAAGCCCGCCTCGGGCACCATCGGCGACCAGTTCTGGGGGCCGCAGCCCGGGCACCGATGCACCGGCACCGAGCCGGGGGCGCCGGCCGACCCCAAACCGTCCGCGTGCGACGACGGGCCGTTCGGGCGGGGCACCGGCGGCGAGCTGAATTACCGCGTGTCGCTGCCGGCCGGCGCGTCCAAGACGGTGTGGCTGGGCGTGGCGGGCTCGGACACCGGACTCACCGAGGCCCAGCAGCAACTCCAGCAGGAGCTGGCCGACCCCGCCGCGCAGCTGGCCGCGAAGGTGGCGTCGCGCACCCAGATCGCGCAGCAGACCAGCCTGTCGCTGCCGGGCGATCCGTCCCTCCAGCAGGCGATCGACTGGGGCAAGCAGAACCTCGCCGACCTGACCCACTCCGCCCGCAACCTGCAGGTGCGCTGGACGAACCAGGGCTCGCAGTTCCCGGCACCGATGGGCACGGTGCCGTCAGCGACCTGGATCGGAGCCGGCTACCCCGACTACCCGTGGATCTTCGGCACCGACGGCGAATACACCGCGTTCGCCGCGGTATCGGTGGGCCAGTTCCAGGCCATCGAGGATCACCTGCGCGCGTTGCGCGACATCTCCGACATCCTTAACAACCGGTCAGGTGTCGTGGTGCACGAGTCCGTCTCGGACGGCTCCATCTGGTACGGTCACGACTCCCAGACCAACGGCGTCAACGACTTCAACACCGACGAGACGGTGAAGTTCCCCAGCGCGGTGGCCACCGTCTGGCGGTGGACCGGTGACAACAAGTTCCGCGACGAGATGTACGACTTCACCATCCGCAACCTGCGCCACGTCGCGAGCACGCTGGACGCCAACCACAACGGCTGGCCGGAGGGCTCGGGCAACGTCGAGCGCAGCGGGATGGGGCCGGAGAAGCTCGACAACGCCGTGTACTTCATCCGCGGCCTCTACGACCTGGCCGACATGGCCCGCTCCAAGCACGACACGGCAACCTACAACTGGGCTGTCAACCAGGCGAACGATCTCCGGTCGCGCTTCGACGGCACCTGGTGGTCCCCGGCCGACACGCAGTACGCCGACTCGATGAACGGCACCAGGCTGTTCCAGCAGTACTGGATCGGGCAGACGCCGATGGAGGCCGAACTGCACGTCAACGGCCAGACGGTCGCCGGCCTGGCGCCGTTCGACCACGGCAGCACGGCACTGGCGGGCCGCGAGAACAGCTGCTACAGCGGCACCCCGCCGCTCAACGCCGGCTTGTTCCACACCGGCTGCCAAGGCCCGCCCAG
>JAIRTY010000731.1 GCA_031254715.1 Nocardiopsaceae bacterium
TGGAGGAGCGGACCATGGCGGCAACTACCCGGATCGCACGCACGGCCTGGGAGGGCAACCTCGCGCACGGCTCGGGCACGGTCACGTTCGCGTCGTCCGGCATCGGCGACTACCCGGTCTCCTGGGCCGCCCGCGCTGCCGAGCCGGACGGCATGACCAGCCCGGAAGAGCTGATCGCCGCCGCGCACTCCGCATGCTTCGCGATGGCCCTGGCGCATAGCCTCACCCAGGCGGGGACCCCGCCCCGGCGGCTCGAGACCCAGGCCGAGGTGACGTTCCAGCCGTCGGCCGGCATCACCGGCATCCATCTCATGGTGATCGGCGACGTGCCGGGCCTGAACACCGCCAAGTTCACCAAGGCGGCGACGGACGCGAAGGACGGCTGCCCGGTGAGCCAGGCGCTGGCGGGAACCACCATCACGCTCACCGCCAGCCTGGAGTGAGAGCCAGCCCGGAGTGAGAGCCAGCCTGTGCAGGAGCCGGCCTGGAGTCCGAGTCAGCCCAGCCTGCGTCCAGGCCCCTGCCGCTCCAGCCGCCACCAGCTGGCCGCGGCGAACACCACCCCGAGCACGAGCAGCGCCGTCATGTTAACCAGCCAGGCGTGCCCAGTGTGGTGGTACAGCGGGTCCGCCCTGTTACCCGGTGACGGCGGGAACAGCTGGTTCAGGTTGGAGGTGGCCGCGGTCGCCGCGTAGCCCCAGCGGGACGGGGACAGCCACGCCACCTGTTCCAGCCCCGCCTTGCCGGCAATGGGGAACAGCCCACCGGTGAGGATCACCTCCACCACCATCAGAACCATCAACACCGGCATGGTCTTCTCCGAGGTGTTGACGGACGCCGAGATCAGCAGCCCGGTCGCCATCGACACCACGGCCAGGACCGCGATCGCGATGATCAGCTCCCCCAGCGGGAATGATCTCAGGATCGTCCCGCTCGGCGGCAGGGGCCGTACGATCAGCCCGATCAGCACCAGCACCGCCGCCTGCAGCCCGCTGATGAGCCCGAGCACGGCCAGCTTGGAGCACAGGTAGGAAGCCGGAGACAGCCCGGCGGCCCGTTCCCGGTTGTAGATCGCGCGCTCTTTCACCAGTTCCCTGGCGGCATTGAAGGCCCCGGCGAAGCTGGCGCTGATGACCAGGATCAGCAGCAGCGAGGTGGCATCAGGGTTGGTGGCGGCGTGCGTGGCCGCGGCCGCGGCCTTGGGGAGCCGGAGGCCGTTCTTGTCCGGAATGGCGTTGATCATGCCGCCCAGCACAATGGGCGCGCCTGCCAGCAGGGCGAGATAAACCCGGTCCGAGCCGATGACCGACAGGTAGCGGCGGCTCAGGGTACCGAACTGCGATAGCCGGTTCCTGGACCGGGGCAGCGGCGGGATCTGCCGGCTGGCGGCCTGCGGCCGCCGCCCGCTCACACCGGGCTGGACATAAGCGGCGTGCCAGCGCGAGTTCAGGAACTCCCCGGCCCAGTCGCGGCCCGGCTCGGCCTCGAAGGCCTGGAACACCTCGGCCCAGCCTGGCTTGCCGAAGTGCTTGAGGCCGTCAGCGGGCGGGCCGAAATAGGCCACCTTGCCGCCCGGCGCCAGGACCAGCAGCCGGTCGCAGATGTCCAGATTGGCGATGCTATGGGTGACCACGATGACGGTGCGGCCGTCATCAGCCAGACCGGCCATCATCTCCATCACCGACTTATCAAGCCCCGGATCGAGTCCGGAGGTGGGCTCGTCCAGGAACAGCAGCGACGGCTTGGTCATCAGCTCAAGGGCGACATTGACCCGCTTCTGCTGGCCGCCGGACAGCCGGTCGGTGCGGGTTTCCGCATGCGGCGACAGCGACAGCTCGGCGAGCACCTCATCGACACGGTGGTTGCGTTCGGCCTTGCTGGTGTCCGGCGGGAACCGCAGCTCGGCCGAGTAGCGCAGCGCGCGCCGGGCGGTGAGCTGCGGGTGCAGGATGTTCTCCTGCGGCACCAGGCCGATCCGGTGCCGGAGCTCCGCGTAGTGCGCGTACAGGTCGCGCTCGTCGTAAAGGACGCTGCCCCCGGTGGCCGGCCGCATCCCGGTCAGCGCGCCGAGCAGGGTGGACTTGCCGGCGCCGGAGGGGCCGATGATCGCGAGCAGGCAGCGCTCGCCGAGCGGGAAGCTGACGTGGTCGAGCAGGACCTTGCCGCCGGGCAGCCGTACCTCCAGGTCGCGCGCCACCAGCGAGACGTCACCGGTGTCGGCGAACTCCTGCAGTTCGTCGCCCGACAGTCGGAAGGTGGAGCTGCCGATGCCGACGATGTCCTGCTCGGTCAGCGGCGCGGTGGTGATCCGCTTCCCGTTCACGAACGTCCCGTTGTAGCTGCCGAGGTCGGCGATCAGGTACTGCCCGGCGAGATTGCGGAGCTCGGCGTGGTAGCCGGACACCCCCAGGTCGGCGAGAACGAGGTCGTTGTCAGGGGCGCGGCCGATCCGCATCAGCCTGGCCGTCAACTTGCGGACCGAGCTCGGCTCGCGGCGGTATGCGCTGACCGACGGGCCCCCACCCGGAGCGGCGCCTGGGCCGGCCGGCCCGGCCGGGTCCTGCGGGCCGTACCCGGCCCCGGCCGTGCAGCGGAGCA
>JAIRTY010000742.1 GCA_031254715.1 Nocardiopsaceae bacterium
CCCGTCCGCCAACATCGTCCAGTCGGCTTTCGGCGAGAGGGACCAAGGCGACATATCGGGGCTGTCCCGCAGCGTTTCCAATCTCGGATCCTCGCTTGGCGTGGCCCTGGCCGGCTCAATCCTCGTCAGCACGGCGGCGCCCAGCGGCAAGACCTACGAGTTCTCCATGATCGTGCTGGTGGCGATCTCGCTGTTCGGCCTGGCCGCCGCCAGGCGCATTCCCCGGCAGCGCGCCGCCCAGGACCTGCCTGTCGCGTCGGCTGCCCGCCGAGACCGTTAGAACTCCGGGCCCGCCCAACCGGGTTGCGATGGGCTACGACATCCCTGCCCTGTCCGCGACAGGGCGGCGCCTCGTTCAGGCCGGGCGGGAGTACGCCAGCGAGGCGAACGCGACCACGTTGGACAGGTAACTGCCGGTCTGCTCGTCGAAGCTGCCGCCGCAGGTGATCAGCCGGAGGGCCGGGTAACCGGTGGGGCCGTAGACGGTGGTGGCGGGGAAGCGGTCCTTGCGGTACACCCGGACCCCGGTGACCCTGAACACGGCGACCCGGTGATCGGCGAGGGTAATGTCCACCTCATTGCCCGGGTGCAGGGCGCCGAGCCGGAAGAACACCGACGGCCCGTCGGCGGCCGAGTCCACGTGTCCCAGGATGACCGCTGCGCCTGCCTGGCCCGGGGCCGGTGAGTACTTGTACCAGGCCGCCTCGTTGGTGACCGGAGGGTCGTTCAGCGGCGGCACCTTGATGGTGCCGTCACGGTTGAGACCGGTATGCAGCAGCGGCGAACGCACGCCGATGTCCGGGATGGAGATGGACACCGGCAGCGACCTGGCCAGCGCCGGGCCACGCCGCCCGCCGCTGGCCTTGCCCGCCGCCCGCCGCCGGGCGGGCACGACGGCGGGCGGGGCGGCGGAAGCCGCGGCGGCCGGGGCGGCCGGGACGGCGGAAGCTGTGGCGGCCGGGCCGGCGGAAGCTGTGGCGGCCGGGCCGGTGGAGCCGGCCTGAGCCGCGCCCGGCTGGGGGGCGTGCTGCTGCGCGGCGGCAGCCACCCCCAGCATGATCCCCCCGCCGGCGACCAGCACGATCCCGGCGACGGCAGCCACCGTCCGGCCGTTCATCTACCCGGCCACGCGCACGCGGTCGCGCGCGCCGGCACCGGTACCGGGCGGCAGGTCACTGCCGTGCCGGCTAGCGCCGGCTGGCACGCCGCGCCGCCTCCAGCCGAAGCCGAGGGTGATGATGCCAGCCAGGACAGCGGCCCCGCCCGCACCCAGCAGGGCAGGATCGGCGACACCGGCGGTGCTGCCCCCGCCCGTGCCCGGAGCGCCGAGCAGGGCGGGGTTCCGGTTGTGGCAGACGGTTCCCGGGGCGGGCCTGGTGCCCGAGATCAGGAAATCGTCGACAACCCGGTCCGTGCAGGGTCCCATCCGGTAGAAGATGTGCCCGCCGGCCACGTTGGTGACCAGGATCGAGTTGGCGAGCGTGGCATGGACCTGCCTGGCCCAGGCCAGCGGGGTAGCAGGGTCGACGGTGTTGGAGACCAGCAGGATCGGCGGGGTGCCGGGAGCGCGGATCGGTTTCCCCGCGTCCGGCGGCGAGGGAACCGGCCATTTGGCGCAGGTGAGCCAGTCGAAGTAGACAAAACTACCGAATAGAGGAGCGGCCGTCCGCGCGGCCTGGCGAGCCTGTCTGGCGGCGGCGACGGTCCGCAGGCGTTGTGGCACGGTCAGGCACCTGATGGCGGCGAAGCTCTGGTCGGAAAGGTCTGGCATCTGGCTGGGCGGGGAGAACGGCTTTCCCTCGATCAGCTTGCCCAGGAACATCTCCAGTGCCGGCCAGTCCCGCTCGTTATAGAGGGCCTGCTGGACGGCGCCCAGCAGCGCCTCGGCCCTGGCCGGCTCCAGCCGGCGGAGCAGGGCCTGGAAGCTCGCCAGCACGGCGGCCTGAGATGACCCCATCGGGCAGTTGGCGCGGGCAGTGCAGGTCCGCACCATGAACCGGAAGGTGTGCTCGAAGCTGACCGCCTGCGTGACCAGGTCGCCGAACGCGTGCGGGACGGCGACCGAGTCCAGCACCATGCGGCCGACGGCGTCGGGGAACATCTTCGCGTAGACCTGTCCGAGCAGGGTGCCGTAGGAGAAGCCGAGGTAGTCGAGCTTGTGCTCGCCGAGCACCGCCCGGGCGATGTCGAGGTCGCGCGCGACGTTCTCGGTTCCCACGAACGGGATCAGGCCGCCGGCCGTCCGTGCGCAGGCATGAGCGATCACCCCGACCGCCACCAGCGGGGCGGGGTTGCGCTCCAGCAACTGTTCCTGCGCGGCGGTGGGCTCACACCGCACCGGCCTGCTGAGGCCGACCCCGCGCGGGTCCATGCCCACGATGTCGTAGTGCGCCCGGAGCCGTGCGGTGAACCCCCTCACCGGGTCCCTGGCCGTGAAGACCACCGGCAGGCCCGACTCCCCGGGCCCGCCCGGGTTGGTCAGCAGCGACCCGATCCGCTGCGCCGGGTCGCTGGCGCGCAGCCGGTTCATCGCCAGCCTGATCGTCTTGCCGCCGGGATTGGCGTAGTCGAGCGGCACGGTCAGCCTCGCGCACTGGAACCCGGCGACGGCCTTCCGTGCCTGCGCAGGGTTGGCCGCGACGCCGGAGACAATGGCCCAGCGAGGGTTACACGGCCCCCAGTGCAGGGTCTGCGCGTAGAACTGCTGCAGGCCCGTTGGCCCGCCGCTGAAGCGCTGCCCGCTCACCGGCACCGCGGCGGACGCCGCCGCCGAGTCGCCCGTGCCCGCCACCCCCGTGGCCCCGGCGAATGCTATCGCCGGCCCGCCGAGGACAGCAGCCAAAATCCACAATGTGCGTCTCATGATTTGTCCCCCGATTACCGGACGCGCTTACGACCGCGCCGTCCAGCGCTTTACCGCAAATCTCAGCACGCCGTTAGTACCCGCCGATCTATTGCCGTGAACGCCTAACCGAAGACCGGCCGCAGATTTTTGAACGGGCGACGTCGCCGCGAACTCGTATTGGCGACAGTGAGCAGCGTCTAAGCAAGCCGGAGCGCCTAAAGACCGTGGCTTAAAAGGCGCCGTCGCCGTACATACCAGAATTACGCAGACCATATCGGCGCTTACGTCAATCCCATGGCCGGTACACGACCGGGCCCTGCCCGGGCCGCGGGCCCGGGCATCCCGTCGGCCGACCGGACTGCCGGCTCGTGGCGGCCCGGCGCGGACCGCCACGCGGGTCCTTCGGGGGAAGTAGCTGGTCCGGCCGAGGTAGTCGTGAGTGGAACATTTATCCAAGACGCGGGGCGGACGCAGTGGTGAGACTGCGGGCATGGCTATGAACCAGAACGGCTCCCCGGTGCGGCGTCCGCAGCGGCCACGGTACGGCGTTGACGCGCCAGCCTTCGTGGCGGGCCTCGGCGCCGCCGGGGTGGCGTGCTACCTGGCCGCCGTCCGGGGGCGGCGGGGGCGGATCGTGACGGCGACCGCGGGCACCGTGCTGCTCGCCAACGCCGGCTTCTTCCTGCACACCACGCTGCGCGGCAAGCTGCGCGCGTGGGAACGGGTACTGGACCGGGCCGGCCTGGCGGGTGACGAGCGGCTGCTGGACCTGGGCTGCGGACGCGGCGCGGTGCTGATCGCGGCCGCCAGGCGGCTCCCGGCCGGCCGCGCGGTCGGCGCGGATTTGTGGTCCGGGAAAGACCAGAGCGGCAACCGCCCGGGCGCCACGCTCGCCAACGCCGCCGCGGCCGGGGTCGCGGGCCGGGTGGAAGTGCGCACGGCCGACCTGACCGCGCTGCCGTTCGAGGACGGCTCGTTCGACGTGGTGACGAGTGCGATGGCGATCCACAACATCCCGGCGGCCGAGCGGCGGTACCGCGCCGTGGATGAGGCGATGCGGGTGCTGCGCCCGGGCGGGCAGCTGCTCGTCGCCGATCCCCGGCCCATGGCCAGGAGGTATGCCGAGCATCTAGGCCAGGGCACGCTGCGCGACCTCGGGCCCGGGTACTGGTACGGCGGCCCGTGGCTCGGCGCCACGCTGCTGCATGTCGTCAAAGAGGACCGGCCCGGGCATCCGGGCGGCAATTCCAGCCAGGTACGAACCAGGGGAGAATCATGAGCGTCACCACCGGCACGACGGTCCCAGGGACGGCTGACCGGCTGACGGAGCGCCGGGTCAGGAGGCTGCGCCGGGCCGGCTTCGGCACCTTCGTCATGCTCGTCGTCCAGCTCGCTCTCGGCATCTACGTCAACCTGTTCGTCCCCGTTCCCGGTGCCGACCACGGTCATGGATTCGGGCAGGCGATCGCCAACGGCCCGGCCGGGATCACCCTGCACATCGTGCTCGGGCTGCTGCTGATCCTGGGCGCGGTCGGATTCCTGGTGCAGGCCATCCTGGCCCGGCGACCTGCGCTGATCGCCGCTGCGGTCCTTGGGCTGCTCGCCATGATCGGCGCGGCGGGCTCGGGCAGCACGTTCGTCGGCAGCGGCAACGACAGCGCGTCGATGGCGATGGCGCTGCTGGCCGCCGTGGGGCTGCTGTGCTACGGCACCAGCCTGTTCCTGCTGTCCCAGGCCGGAGGCCGGGGACACGACGGCGACCGTTCGGGCTGAGTCACGGCCGCGGGACGGGACGGCCGGGGGCACAGAGCGGCCGGGGGACAGGACGACTGACGGTCAGGGGGAGCCGCGCCCGGGGAACGGGACGGCCGGCCGTCAGGGCTGGGACTTGGCCAGGGCCTGGTCGAAGTCGGCGATCAGGTCCTGCGTTCCCTCGATGCCGCAGCTGACCCGGATCAGGTCGGAGGTGATGCCGAGCCGTTCCCGGTCCTCGGGGCTCATGCCAGCGTGCGAGGTGGTGGCGGGCCGGGTGATCAGTGTCTCCACGCCGCCCAGGCTCGGTGCCACGTACGGCAGTTGCACCGCGTCGAGCAGGGCCTGCGCGGCGGCCTCACCGCCGTGCAGGCGCAGGCTCAGCATGCCGCCGAACCCGGACAGCAGCTCGGCGGCGTGCGCGTGGTCCGGGTGGGAGGCGAGCCCGGGGTAGTTGACGGCCGCGACCCCCGGGTGCCCGGCGAGGAAGCCGGCCAGCGCGGTCGCGTTGTCGTTCTGGGCGCGGACCCGCAGCGCGAGCGTCTTGATGCCGCGGGCGAGCAGGAACCCGGTGTGCGGGTCCAGGCTGCCGCCGTAGTGGTTGAGCGCCCTGCGCACCCGGCCGATCAGGTCCGTGCTGCCCATGACCGCCCCCGCCACCAGGTCGGAATGCCCGCCCAGGTACTTGGTGGCGCTGTGGAAGCACAGGTCGAACCCGGCCTGCAGCGGCCGGAAGTTCACCGGGCTGGCGAACGTGTTGTCGATGATCGTGAGCAGGCCCTCCCGGCGGCCGAAGTCCGCGATCTCGCGCAGCAGCCCGACCCGCATCAGCGGGTTGGTGATCGTCTCGACCAGGAACGCCTTGGTCTGCGGGGTCCGCGCGGCGGCCCAGGTCTCGGGCCGGTGCACGTCGACGAAGCTGTACCGCCAGCCGAGGTCCCCGGCGTGATGGGTGAGGAAGTCATGGCTGCCGCCGTACAGGCAGTCGCTGGCCAGCAGGTGAT
>JAIRTY010000730.1 GCA_031254715.1 Nocardiopsaceae bacterium
GGCCACATCGACCGGGTCGCCGGCCCCGTTCCCCGGCTCCGGCGCGTACACCGGGACCTCCGCCTGCCCGCCGAGCACCTGCAACTGCTGTACCGCGTTCGGCCGCTGCAGGTCCGCTGCCACCAGCAGCGGGGTGTTGCCCTGCTGCTTGAGCCAGCGCGCCAGCTTGGCTGCCAGCGTGGTCTTACCTGAACCCTGCAGTCCCACGAGCATGAGCACGGTGGGCGGGGTCTTGGCGAACCGCAGCCTGCGGGCCTCGCCGCCGAGGATGCCGACGAGTTCCTCGTGCACGATCTTGATGACCTGCTGAGCCGGGTTGAGCGCCGCCGAGACCTCGGCCGAGGACGCGCGCTCCTTGACCCGGGCGATGAACTCCCTGACCACCGGGAGCGCGACGTCGGCCTCTAGCAGCGCGATCCGGATCTCGCGGGCGGTCGCGTCGATGTCAGCGGCGGACAGCCGGCCGCGCCCGCGCAGCGACGAGAAGACCTGGGTCAGCCGATCGGAGAGGGTCTCGAACACCCGTCCAGGCTATCTGTTCCTGTCCAGCACCCGGCCTCAGCCAGTGAGCGCGGCGAGGACCTGGGCGGCTATCCGGCCCCTGATCTCCGCGCCCCGCACCGGCCCGCCCGAGCTGTCCACCACGTAGAACACGTCCACCGCCGCTGCGCCCAGCGTCTCGACCCTGGCCGCCCGCACGTCCAGGCCGCATTCGCCCAGCGCCCGCCCGATCCGCCACAGCAGGCCGGGGGCGTCGTGCGCCCGGACCTCGATCACGGTGGCGGTCAGCGAGGCCTCGTCGAGCAGCGTGACCTTGGGCGGCGCCACCGGCAGCGGCGGCGGGCGGTGCGAGGCGGCCCGGCGTTCCAGCCGCCCGGTCACGTCGAGCCGCCCCGCCAGCGCCCGGCGCAGGTCGCCTGCGACCAGGCTGGCGTCGGGCAGGTCGCCGTACTCGGGCGCCACCGTGAACGAGGTGACCGCCATCGGACCGGCCGATGCGGCGTTGGCCGAGCGGACGGCCAGCCGGTGGGAGGCGAGCACCCCGGCCGCCTGCCACAGCAGCCCGGGCCGGTCCGGCGCGGCGACGGTCACCTCGCAGCCGCGCACCATGGCCGCTGGCGCGCCGGCGTCAGCCAGCGCGAGCTGGTCGGGACGCAGCGGCAGCGGCGCGGGCGGCGGCTCGCCGGCCAGGACCGCGCTGACCCGGGCCACCAGCTCACTGACCAGCCCTGCCTTCCAGCCATTCCAGGCGCTCGGGCCGGTTGCCTGGCCGTCGGCGATCGCGATCGCGTGCAGCAGCTCAAGCAGCTGCCGCCCGCCCACGGCCGCTGCCACCTGCGCAACCGTGACCGGGTCGGACAGGTCACGACGGGTGGCGGTCTGCGGCAGCAGCAGGTGATACCGGACCGCGGCGGCCAGCAGCTCAGCGTCGGCGGCGGTCAGCCCCAGCCGCCCGGCCACGTCTCTGGCGACCACCTCGCCGGTCAGCCGGTGGTCCCCGGGCCAGCCCTTGCCGATGTCGTGCAGCAGCGCTGCCAGCAGCAGCAGGTCGGGGCGGCCCACGTCGCGGGCGAGTGCCGCGGCCCTGGCCGCGGTCTCCACCAGGTGCCGGTCCACGGTGTAGGTGTGCAGCGGGTTCCGCTGCGGCCGGTTGCGGACCCGCTCCCAGTCCGGCAGCAACGCCGTGATGAGCCCTTCCTGATCGAGCGCCTCCCATACCCCGATGGCAGGCGGCCCGGCTCCGAGCAGCGCGATCAGGTCGGCCCGCGCCTGCGCTGGCCACGGCACCGGCAGCGGAGGGCACCCGGCCAGCCGCGACAGCGTGCGCGGCGCCAGCGCGAGGCCCGCCTGCGCGGCGGCGGCCGCCGCTCGCAGCGGCAGCAGCGGGTCGCCCGCCGGGTCGGCGGCCCGCGCGAGCACGACCTCCCCGTCCTGCTCCACCAGCCCGTCGGCGAGCGGGGTGCGCGGCGCCTGCCGCCGCTGGCGGCCGCCCTGGACCTGGCCGGGCTGGCCCCGGCTGCGCCGGGGCTGGCCGCGCTGGACCTGGCTGCGCTGGACCTGACGGAACGACTGGTCCGCCGCGTAGGCGATGGTGCGGCCGGCGCCGGCCATGTGACGCAGCAGCGCGTCCGCGTCCAGCAGCCCGAGCACCCCGGCCACCTCGTCCTGCTCCTGCAGCACCAGCCGGCCCGCGGCCCGTCCGGTGACCTCGTGCAGGGCGTGCCTGGCATCGAGTATCGCCTCGTAGGCGGCCCGGACCCGGGGGCCGGGGCCGGGCGCGACCCAGGCCGCCGCCACCGCCTGGATGGCGTGGACGTCGCGCAGCCCGCCGCGGGCCTCCTTGAGGTCGGGCTCCAGCAGGAACGCCAGCTCGCCATATCGCAGCGCCCGCTGCTCGGACAGCGCCGCCAGATCAGCGAGCCTGCCCCCGGAGTCGCGCCGCCAGTCCGCCAGCACGCCCAGCCGCAGCGCGCCGGTCAGCTCCGGGTCCCCCGCGATGTGGCGGGCAGTGAGCAGTCCGAGCGCCACCTTGAGGTCGGCCCGGGCAGCCCGGCGCGCCTCGGCGGGGGTCCGCACCGCGTGGTCGAGGCTGACGCCTGCGTCCCAGACCGGGTACCAGATCCGGTCGGCCGCCGCTGCGATGCCGTCCCGGCCGTCGTGCAGCAGCAGGACATCCAGGTCGCTGCCGGGCAGCAGTTCCCGCCGCCCGTACCCGCCGACCGCCACCAGGGCGAGCCCGGGCGCCGCGCCCAGCAGCGAGGTGAGCCAGCGGTCGGTGGCGCAGGCGCGGCGGGTGCGCTCCGCCGCGAACGAGGCCGGCGCCGGGCAGCCCGGCCCGGACCTGGCGGCGGGTGCCGCTGTCACCCGCGCGCTGCCCCTCCGCCCGGTTCGCGGTCCCATGGCCCCGTGGTCCCCGGCTACAGGGCGCCGGGACCGCGCTCCCCGGTGCGTACCCGCACCACGGTCTCGACCGGAACGGACCAGACCTTGCCGTCGCCGATCCGCCCGGTCTGGGCGGCCTTCACCACGACATCGATGAGGTCGTCGGCGTCCTCGTCGTCGCACAAGATCTCCAGCCGGACCTTGGGGACCAGGTCCACCTGGTACTCGGCGCCCCTGTACACCTCGGTGTGGCCGCGCTGCCGGCCATAGCCGCTGGCCTCGCCGACGGTCATCCCGTGCACGCCGAAGGCCTGTAGCGCTGCCTTCACGTCATCGAGCTTGAAGGGCTTGATGACCGCGGTTATCAGCTTCATCCGACCTGCCTCCCGGGGCGCCCGCTGCTGGCCTCAACCGTGCGCCGGCGGCGTTTCGCCGGGCGCCACGGAGTGTTTCCGGTCCGTGAAAAGAGCCGCCGGCATGTTAAGAGCATGTTTCGCAGGTCAGCGTGCCGCTGCCGGGGCAAGGGCGCGCCGGGGGAGCGGGTTCGCGGGCGGGACCATCACGATGCGCACTGCACAGAAACGAATAAAACGAATTATCTTCGTATATACTCAAAACGGTTGAATAGCATGACATAGGCGGCTATACCGATGGTCATGACCAGTGACCCGCGCCCCCTCTACGACCGCCTGGGCGGGAAGCCCGCGGTCGACGCAGCGACCGAGATCTTCTATCGAAAAGTGCTTGCCGACCCGGTCCTGTCCCCGTATTTCGATGGCGTGGATATGGAACGACAGGTCGCCAAGCAGGCGGCATTTTTGACGATGGCCCTGGGCGGGCCGAATCATTACACGGGCAAGGATCTGCGGGCCGCTCACGCGCACCTGCCCGGCATCGGCGACGAACACGTGGACATGGTGATCGGCCATCTCGCGCAGACCCTGCGTGAGCTCGGCGTGGCCGAGCCGGACATCAAGGCGGCCGGTGCGGTGGCAACCAGCGTCCGGGACGAGGTACTGGGCCGCTGACTTCCGGGGACGGGGCAGCACTGACCCCCGGGGACGGGGCAGGACCGGCCGTCGGCACCCAGGCCGTCACCAGGCTCACCTACCACGGGCACGACTACGATCTCCGCCCGGGCGAATCGGTGCTGGCGGGGCTGGCCCGGCAGGGCGTGGAGCTGCCGTCGGCCTGCCAGGCGGGCGCGTGCCACACCTGCCTGCTGCGGGCCGAATCCGGCGATCCCGGCGAGGATGGCCGGCGCGGTCTCAAGCCCACTCTCGCCGCCAGCGGCTACTTCCTGGCCTGCCAGGCGCGGCCGGTCACCGATCTGCGCGCGGCAGTGGCCGGCCCGGACGTCATCACCCCGGCCCGGGTGGAGCGGCGCTGGTGGCTGGGCCCGCGGGTGCTGGCCGTCCGCGTGCGGCCGCGGCAGCCGGTGGAGTTCCGGCCCGGCCAGCACGTGACGCTGCACCGCGGGAACGGGATCATCCGGGTCTACTCGATCGCGAACCGGCCAGGCCAGGCCCGGCGCGACGGGCTGGAGTTCCACGTGCGGGTGTACCCGGGCGGCCAGATGAGCGAGTGGCTGGCCGGTGCAGCGCCCGGCACCGGCGTCGGCCTCGGCGTGCCGGCCGGCCACTGTTTCTACCTGCCCGGCCAGCCGGCTGCGCCCCTGCTGCTGGCCGGAACCGGCACCGGGATCGCGCCCCTGCTCGCGATCGCCGCCGATGCGCGCGCCGCCGGTCACCGGGGGCCGGTGACGCTGTTGCACGGTGCCGCCGAGCCCGCCCGGCTCTACCTGGGCGAGCACACGCCCCCCGGGCTGGCCGGAGCCGGGATCCGGTGGCGGGCCTGCGTCCAGTCGCGGGGCGAGGACATTGCCGAGGCGGCGGCCGACGAACTGGCGGCGCAGCCGGATCCCGCGGCAGCCCGCGCTTACCTGTGCGGCGGCCGTGGCTCGGTGACGCGGACGAAGCGGGCTCTGTTCCTCGGCGGCATGTCGCTGGCCAGTATTAACGCCGACGAGTTCGCGCCCGCCGCCGCCAGCTGACAGGTTCGGTGGCACGGCGGCCGGCGGCCGGCCAGCTAACACCGGCAGCCGTTCCGCTATCGCCGCTATAGCCGCGGGACCTCCGGCGGCGGCAGGCCTGCCCGCGCGGCTGCCAGCGAGCTGCTCTCCGCCCGCTCCCATTCGGCCACGTTCTGCAGCAGGGCCTCCAGGTAGGCCCGCAGGTGGGTGCGGTAGACGTCGCTGAACGTGCGCAGGTAAGCGAGCTCTGCCCGGGCATCCCGGTGCCCGTTCCCGCCGGGGTCGGACATTTCGAGCTGCGCGGCCTGGCTGGCGCGCTGATGCGCCTGTTCCAGCACCTGGTCGGCGTGCGCCCGGGCCTCGGCCAGCACCTCGTCGTGCCGCCGCCGCGCCTCCTCCGCCAGCTCGCGGCTGTACTGCTGGGCGTCCGCCACGTACTGGTCCGCGGTCAGCTGGGCGTTGGACAGGATCCGCACCGCTTGCACGTGCGCGTCCTCCGGCCGGATGCCTACCACGGCCCCTTCGCCGCCGATCACCCGCCGCCGCAGCCGGTTGACCTCTTCCCACAGCGAGGCCTTCTCGTTCAGCAGGGTGACGAGCTCCCGCTCCACCAGGGCGCAGAAATAGCGCACGTGCTCCTCGTCGAAGCCGCGTCTGCCCAGGCGTGCCGAAGGGAAGGAAACCCCCTGCACCTGGTCGGGTGTGAGCCGTTCGTCGCTCCGGTAGGTAACAGTCATCCCTCACTCCAGCCGAAATCTTCCACACGTATCTGGTTCTCCGGCACGCCCTGGGCCAGGAGCTGCTGCATCGTCGCCTCGACCATGCCGGTCGGCCCGCTGACGTAGGCGTCATGGTCGCGCCAGGTGCCGCTGCGGGCCACCACGTCCGGCAGCGACCCGCGCTCGCCAGGGAAGCCGGGCTCCCGTGAGACCGACGGCACCACCGTCAGCCAGGGGAACTGGGCGGCCAGCTTTTCGAGGTCAGGCAGGTCGTACAGGCCGTCGGCGGTGCTGGCGCCGAAGAACAGGTGCACCCGTGGCGGATCCGCCTGGCCGGAGATCTGCTCCAGGATCGCCTTCAGCGGCGCCAGGCCGGTGCTGCCGGCGACCAGCAGGACGTCCCGGGCCGACTGGCCGTCGTAGGTGAGCGTCCCCACCGGCGAGCCGATCCGCAGCCGGCCGCCGACCTCCAGGCCCCGGGCGAGGTGGCTGCTCAGGGCGCCACCATCCAGCATCCGGACATGGAAGTCCATGGTCGAGTCTGGGCGCGGGGCGTTCGCCATCGAATAGAACCGCCACAGCCGCGGCCGCTTGGAGGATTCCATGCTGACCGACTGGCCCGGCAGGTACTCCAGCGGCTCTTCTACGGCCAGCCGCAGCACGGCGATGTCGAACCGGCGCCGTTCGTGCGCCATGACGGTGGCGTCCCAGTATGCCGGGCGGTGCGCTTCGTCCTCGCGCGCCGCCTGGACCATCACCTGGGCGATGATCTCGTAGGCGGCCGCCCAGTCGCTGGCCAGGTCCTCGGTCCAGCCATCACCGCAGAAGTGGGCGAGCGTGGTCAGCAGGCTGTTGCCGACCGCCGGGTAGTGCGCCGCCACTGCCCCGAACTTCCGGTGGTCGCGCCCGAGATCCTCGAGCAGGGGCCGTAAGGTCTCCAGGTTGTCGACGTTCGAGACGGTGGTGGCGAGCGCCTGCACCAGCCGGCCCCGCTGGTGGGCCATGGAGACGGGGAACAGATCCCGGGTCTCCGGATGGTGCAGGAACAGGTCGGCGTAGAAGAACAACGGGACTTCATCGCCATGCATCGCAACGTGGGCAAACGAGTCTTTCAAGCGCTGGGCATCCAACAGGCGCCTCCCGGTGCTGGGTGAGGGGATTTGCCGTTGCGTGCCCAGCCTAGGCGGCCGGATCATGTATTTCCGGACATTTAGCAAGAAGACGAACTATGTCACGACCGCCAGGAGGCCGCGTCACGGTTTGCACGCTATGTCCGCTTCCGGATGCGAACGGGCCTCAACGCAACTTCGTCGCATCAAGGTGTCATGGTGCGAAGTACTAGACGGCTTCTCGTAAAACCACTGCTCATCAATTGCCGAGGGTAATAAGCCCGCTCGTGGCTTCAGCCCAGGATCGCGTCCACGAACGTCTCCGGCTCGAACGGCGCCAGGTCGTCGAGGCCCTCACCCAGGCCCGCCAGCTTCACCGGCACCCCGAGCTCGCGCTGGACCGCGATCACGATCCCGCCCTTGGCCGTCCCGTCGAGCTTGGTCAGCACGATCCCGGTGATGTCCACCGCCTCCGCGAACACCCGGGCCTGCCGGAGGCCGTTCTGGCCGGTGGTCGCGTCGAGTACCAGCAGCACCTCGTCCACTGTGGCCTGCCGCTCGATGACACGCTTGATCTTGCCGAGCTCGTCCATCAGGCCGGCCTTGGTGTGCAGCCGCCCGGCGGTGTCCACGATCACCACGTCCGCCCGCTCGGCGATGCCCTGCTGCACCGCGTCGAACGCGACGCTGGCCGGGTCCGCGCCCTCCCGGTCGGCCCGGACCACCCGGGCACCGACCCGGTCGCCCCAGGTCTGGAGCTGGTCGGCGGCGGCCGCCCGGAACGTGTCGGCCGCGCCGAGCAGCACCGTGGCGCCGTCAGCCGCCAGCGCCCGCGCCAGCTTGCCGCAGACGGTGGTCTTGCCGGTCCCGTTCACGCCGACGATCAGCACCACCGCGGGCCGGTCACCGTGCGCCGCGACGCGCAGCGACCGGTCCTGATCGGGGCCGATCTCGCCGATCAGGTCCTGCTTCAGCAGTCCCCGCACCTCGCCCGGGCCGTGCACCCCGGCCACCTTGACCTGGGTCTGCAGCTCGTCCACGAGCTGCCGGGCCGGAGCCACCCCGACGTCGGCGGCGATCAGCGCGTCCTCGATCTCCTCCCACTCCGCGTCGGCCAGTGAATCCCGCGACAGCAGCCCCAGCAGCACCGATCCGAACCCGGTCTGGGAGCGGGCCAGCCGTCCCCGCAGCCGCGCCATTCGCCCTTCGAGCGGCGGCGCCGCGGGAGGCGGAGCCGCCGGGGCCGGCTCGGTTACCGGCGGGAGCGTGGCAGGCGGGGCAGGCGCCGCGGTGTCCGCTTCCGGCGGCGCCGCCGTCCCCGCGGGAGCGGACGGTCCCGGCCCGGGTGCCGGCGGCGCGGCCGGACGGCGGGGGCGGCGCAGCAGCAGGGTGCCGCCCCCCGCCACCAGGATGACGGCGACCACGACGATGGCAATTATCAGGTAGAGCATGACCGGACCAGTCTGGCAGATGAGCGACGGCGCGCGGCACCGGGAGCGTGGCGGACCCACAGCCGATAACCGTTCGGGTTTTACCCCCTATAAGGGGTCACATCCGAACTGCTGATCGAGGCGGCCGCGGCGGCGGGGCTCAGGTGTGCTCCGGCTCCCGCAGCCGCTGGCTCACCACCATGGACA
>JAIRTY010000769.1 GCA_031254715.1 Nocardiopsaceae bacterium
GGACACGTCCTTGGTCGCCGGGTACACCGGGATCAGCTCGTCGGCGTACTCAGCGGCCTTGGCGGCGTCATCGGCGCCCAGCAGCTTGCACTCCGGGTGAGTGAGCTGGCGCTTGCCCCGGAAGCTGGAGACGCGGCCGGCGAACATGCCGTGCCGCCCGGGCGCGAGGACGCGCTCCCAGTACCTGGTCTGGTTGAAGAACGTCAGCGACAGCCGGGCCGTGCCGTCGGTCACCGTTACCTCGAGCAGCTTTCCCTTCCGGTTGCGCATCGGCCGCGAGGTGACCTTCTCGACCCGCGCGAACACCGTGACGTGCTCGCCGTCTCGCAGCGACGCCAGGTCGGTGAGCTCGCCGCGCTGGGCGTACCGGCGGGGATAATGGCGGAGCAGGTCACCGGCGGTGCGCAGGCCGAAGGCGGTGTCCAGTTTCCTGGCCGCCTTGTCTCCGACGCTCACCCGCAGCGGTTCATCCAGGCTCGCCATGATGCTCCAGGATAGGGTTCGCGCGGCGGGCGCCAGTCGGATATCCTTCGACGGTTGCCCGGCTCGCGCCGGGCGGTTCTGCGTCATCGACTGACATCACACTGAGGGAGCAAGTCCGTGGCTTCGGTCTGCGATATCTGCGGCAAGGGGCCGGGTTTCGGCAACAGGATCTCCCACTCGCACCGCCGCACCCCCCGCCGCTGGAACCCGAACATCCAGGTAGTGCGGGCCACCGTGGGCGGCACTAAGAAGCGCCTCCGCGTCTGCACCTCCTGCATTAAGGCAGGCAAGGTCACCCGCTAGGCTGCGCGCCCGCCGGTCCGAGCCGGTGGCCGACCGGACCGGTGCCCGTTCCGAGCGGGAACCCGGACCGGATGGCCGCGGCCGTGAACTGCTTGGCCGCCCGGACCGCCGCCGGCACGTCGTCGCCGAGCGCCAGCCGGGAAGCGATCGCCGACGCCAGCGTGCACCCCGTGCCATGGGTGTGCGGGCTCGCCAGCCGCGGTCCAGGAAAGCGCCACACCCGCTCGCCGTCCGACAGCACGTCCACGGGCGCGCCCGGCAGGTGCCCGCCCTTCACCAGCACCCAGCGCGGGCCCAGCTCCCGGATCGCGGCCGCGGCCCGTGCCATCCCGTCCTCGTCGGCCGGCCGGGTTCCGGTCAGCAGGCGGGCCTCGTCCAGGTTCGGCGTCACGACCGTCGCCAGCGGGAGCAGCCGCTGCCGCAGCACTGCCAGCGCCTCCTCGGCCAGCAGCGGGTCCCCGTGTGAGGAAACCGCCACCGGGTCCACCACCACCGGTACCGGCCCGGCCGCCCGCAGCTGGGTCAGCGCGGCGGCCACCGCCGCCACGTTCGCCGCGGTGGCGAGCATCCCGGTTTTCACAGCCTGCACCGCGATGTCGCTGGTGAGCGCATCGAACTGGGCGGTCACCGCGGCCGGGGGCAGGTCATAGGAAGCGGTGACGCCGCGGGAGTTCTGTGCCGTGACGGCGCAGACGACGGTCAGGCCGTGGACGCCCAGTGCGAGCATGGTCTTGAGGTCGGCCTGGAGGCCCGCGCCGCCGGACGAATCCGAGCCGGCCACCGCCAGTACGCACGGCGGAACCGGCCGCTCGTCCGCTGGCGGCTCGTCCGCTGGCGGCTCGTCCGCTGGCGAGCCGGTCGCTGGCATGCCGGTCGCTGGCATGCGCCCCGGCACGTCCCCGGACTCGGGCACGGTCGCTGGCATGACCCCAGGCTAAGGAGGCGGGAAGCGGTCAGCCCAGACGGCAGGGCTGGCCGTTGATCGTGCAGGTGTCGGGCGGGCCAGGCAAGCCCGACATCACGATCATGATGGCCGAGTCCGGTGTCCCCGGCGGCCGCCCCCCCGGTTGCGCTCCGGCGCGCTCAGCCGCCGCGACCGTCGCCGCATGGCGGCCGTGCGGCAGCCAGCCATCCCGCCAGACCCGGAGGATCTGGTCCGACCGGTAGCTGAACTTCAGCGACCAGGCCGGCAGCGGATGCGCCGACGACGTGGTGACGTCGATCTCGCCCACCCACTGCCCGGACATCTCGCCGCGGACGGTCTCGTACCTGACGTCCACCCCTGGCGGCAGGCCGTCGGCGGCAGCAGGACCGGAATGCCTGCCACCGAGGTGCTGCGGCGCCGGCGTGGGCAGCCTGACCCCCGGCTCTGCGGTCGCCAGCCCGTTGCGTTCACCGCCGGTGACGCCCCGGCACCCGGCGGCCGGGCAGGGCCGGCCGCGGTCAGGGATGGCGTTGTAGTGAAGGTCCGTGGCCGCCGGGGCGGCGAGCGCGGCTGCGATCACCACTCCCAGGCCGGCCGCGAAGGTCGGCGTCACCATCACCCGGCGCACCGCCGACCGGACCCGCCGCTGCCCGGCGGCCGGTTCCGGCCCGGCCGGGAGCACCAGCGTGTCGGCCAGCGACCGGGCAGGCGGCACCAGCCCGGATCGCAGCTGCACTATCGGAGGTCCTGGCGGCTCCAGCGACGGCGGCCGCTCCCGGGCGGAGGACACCGGCCGCTCCCCGGCGGACGGCGCTGACCGCTCCCGGGCGGCGGGCACCGACCGCTCCCCGGCGGAGGGCACTGACAACTCCCGGGCGGCCCGCGCCGGCCGCTCCGGGACCGGCGGCACTGGCCGACCGCGGGCCGGCGCATGTTCTGACGCGGATACCGTCCGTGACCACGATCCGCCGGGCCCGGCTCCATGCCGGGGCTCCGGCCTCCTGCGATGTCGTGGCATATGGGGGCTGCCAAGCCTTGGCGGTGAGCGGACGGGGCAACTAGGTAGCTAAATGTAATGCATTGCCCCTGCCTGAGATAGGTGCTTCTCAGCGGAAGTGATCCCAGCCGCCATTCCCCGCTGGCGGCCGGCCGTCCACGCGGACCCCTTCGCCGGCACTGACCCGGCCGGCCACGACCCAGTGCGGCGGAAGCGCGGTTCCGGGCGGGAAGGTGGCGGCGAAGGCGTGGTCCTCACCCCCGGTGAGGACCCAGCCCACCAGGTCAGTACCGCGGCGGGCTTCGCTGAGCACCGTCGCGGCGGTTCGCAGGGCGGGTGCGCCGCCGGGTCCGCTTGGGCCCGTGAGCAGGGCGGTGTCCAGGTCGATGAGCACGCCGCTGGCCCTGGCCAGGTGGCCGGTGTCGGCCACGAGGCCGTCGCTGACGTCGATCAGCGAGGTCGCGCCCAGTACAGCCGCCTCCGGCCCGGCCTGGTAACGAGGCCGCGGCCGCCGGTAGGCGGCCACCAGCGCGGCCAGGTCCGCCCGCCGACCAGCGGCCGCCTCGGCCTGCCGGCCCGGATCCCCCTGCGCGGCCTGGTCCCCCTGCGCGGCCTCGGCCGCCTGCCGGGTCTGATCCGCCTGTGAGGCCCGGTCAGCCTGGGCGGCCTGGTCCCCCTGTGCGGCCTGGTCCGCCTGCCGGGTCTGATGTTCAGGCTGTGAGGCCCGGTCAGCCTGGGCGCGGTCCGGCTGTGGGGGCCGGTCCGGTGCCAGTCCTGCGGCGAGCAGGGCCTGGCCTGCCGCCGAGTGACCGAGCACGCCTGCCACCGCAAGCACGTCGCCGGGCCTGGCTCCGGACCTGGTGACCGGATCCCGGCCGGCCAGGTCGCCCAGGGCGGTCACAGCGATCATGATTGTCTCGGCGCTGGACACGTCGCCGCCGGCCACGATCGCTCCGGTGCCCGCGCACTCGCGGGCGATGCCCGTGGCCAGTTCGGTCACCCAGGCCGCCGGCAAATCCCCCGGTGCCGCCAGGCCGACCAGCAACGCCACCGGAACCGCCCCCATGGCCGCGACATCGGCGAGATTCCGCGCGGCTGCCTTGGCGCCGATATCGGCCGGCCCGGACCAGTCCCGGCGGAAATGACGGCCCTCCACCAGCAGGTCGGTGGTGGCCACCAGCCGACCGTCGGGAGCCGCCACCACCGCGGCGTCATCCCCAGGTCCGACCAGCGCGGCCGGGCCTTGCGGAAGCCGAGCCGTGATCGCCGCGATGAGCCCGAACTCACCCAGGTCAGCGACCGTGGTCAGTTCTCCCCGGCGGCTTATCTGTCCCTCCTCGGAGGATGGCACCTATCGGCCCCTTCCGCTCTTTAGAGTAACGTTGCGAATTCGCAGATCCTGGCGCCGCTCCCGGGAGGACCGCAATGGTGCAGGCGTACATCCTGGTTCAGACAGAGGTCGGGAAGGCGGCCGAAGTCGCCGTCCGCATCGCAGGGATCACCGGGGTCACCCAGGCCGAGGACGTGACTGGCCCGTACGACGTCATTGTCCGGGCGGAAGCTGACAACGTCGACGATCTCGGCCGCCTGGTCGTTGCCCAGATCCAGAACGTCGCCGGTATCACCCGCACTCTTACGTGCCCCATCGTTCATATTTGAACGGGTGGTGCCGCAGCCGGCGGCCTGGCCTGCGGGAGGGTGTCCTGCCCGGCCCCGGCCGGAGGCACGCCGTTGCCGCTGGCCGGAGTCAGCAGTCGGCAGCCGTCGTGAGCAGGCCCGCCAGGGCGGCGGTGCGGGCGCCAAGCCCGAGCCGCACGGCCGCAGCCAGGTCGGCGGGGGAATCGACGTCTCGCCGCAGGCTTGCCAGCCCCGGCAGGATCAGCTCGGCTGCCCCGGCCGAGCGGTGGCGCGCGGCCGAGCCGGGCCCGAACCGCGGCGCGAAACGGGTTCCCGGCCGGGCGGCATACAGGGTGGTACCGGTGCCCGCCGCATCGGGCACGAACGCCTGCGGCCACCGCGCCGCCGCCAGCAGGCCCTGGCCCAGCTCACCGGGCCGGAGTGCGGGCAGGTCCGCGGTGAGCGCGGCGATGCCCAT
>JAIRTY010000817.1 GCA_031254715.1 Nocardiopsaceae bacterium
GCCGGCATGTGGTCGGGGTGACCTCCAATCCGACGATCTTCGCCCACGCAGTGAGCCAGGGCTCCTACTACGATGACCAGCTCGCCGATCTGGCGGCCCGGGGCGTCGGCAAGGACGAGGCCGGCCGGGCGCTCACCACCTACGACGTGCGCTGGGCATGCGACGTGCTGCGCCCGGCCTACGAGGCATCCAATGGGGTGGACGGACGGGTGTCGCTGGAGGTGGATCCCCGGCTCGCCAACCACACCGCCGCCAGCATCGCCGAGGCCCGCGCGCTGTGGTGGGCGGTGGACCGGCCCAACGCGTTCATCAAGATCCCCGCCACCAAGGAGGGACTGCCCGCGATCAGCCAGTGCCTGTCCGAGGGCATCAGCATCAACGTGACGCTGATCTTCTCGCTGGACCGCTACCGGGAGGTCATCGACGCGTTCATGACCGGGCTGGAGCGGGCCGCCGAGAACGGGCATGACCTGTCGTCCATCTCGTCGGTAGCGTCCTTCTTCGTCAGCCGGGTCGACACTGAGGTGGACAACCGGCTGGAGAAGATCGGCACCGAGGAGGCGGCCGCGCTGCGCGGGAAGGCGGGCATCGCCAACGCCCGGCTCGCTTACCAGCTGTTCGAGGAGCAGTTCGGCAGTGAGCGATGGCAGGCGCTGCGGGCCAAGGGCGCGCGCACCCAGCGCCCGCTGTGGGCCTCGACCAGCACCAAGGACCCCGCCTTCCCCGACACCATGTACGTGGTGGAGCTCGCGGTCCGCGACACCGTGAACACCATGCCGGAGGCGACCATCCGCGCCGTCGCCGACCACGGCCAGCTGCGCGGCGACGCGGTGCACGGCACCTACGACCAGTCCCGGGCGCTGTTCGGAGAGCTGCAGCGGCTCGGCATCAGCTACGACGACGTGGTGCAGGTGCTGGAAGAGGAGGGCGTCGCCAAGTTCGCGGCCTCCTGGCAGCAGTTCTACGACACGATCGCGAGCGTGCTCGCGGTGGCGGGGCAGCGGTGACCGAGGCGCAGCCCGGGTACCCGGGCGAGGTGACCGCGGGCGCGAACGTGACCGTGATCACCCGGGGCGCAGGCGTCATCGGAGAGCAGCAGCACGCGCTGGCCGAGCTTGCCTCGGGCGGGGTGCCGGCGGCGCTGGCCGCCGCCGACCCAACGCTGTGGGGCCAGGGCGCCGAGAGCGAGGCGGCGATCAGGCTGGGCTGGCTGCGAGCCCCGCACGCATCCCGGGCGCTGCTGGCCGAGATCGGCGGGCTGGCCGCGCAGGCGCGGGCCGACGGGCTCGACCACGTCGTGCTGGCCGGGATGGGCGGCTCCTCGCTCGCTCCGGAAGTGATCACCAGGACCGCCGGGGTCCCGCTCACGGTGCTGGACACGACCGACCCGCACCAGGTCGCCACCGTCCTCGCCGACCGGCTCGACCGCACGCTGGTGGTGGTGTCGTCCAAGAGCGGGTCCACCGTGGAGACCGACAGTCACCGCCGCATCTTCGAGGCCGCCTTCGCCCGTCTCGGGCTGTCCGGCCCGGACCTGGCCCGCCGCTTCGTGGCGGTCACCGACCCAGGGTCGCCGCTGGAGCAGATCGCCCAGGAGGCCGGCTACCGGGTGGTGCTGGCCGACCCGGAAGTCGGCGGCCGCTACAGCGCCCTGACCGCGTTCGGGCTGGTGCCCAGCGGGCTGGCCGGAGTGCAGGTCGGCGAGTTGCTGGACGACGCCGAGGCCGCGCTGGCTGAGCTGCCGCTGGCCGAGGGCAACCCGGCGCTGGCGCTCGGAGCCGCGCTCGGCGGCTACGCCGCCGACGGCTTCGACAAGGTGGTGCTGGCGGACTGCAACTCGGGCCTGACCGGCTTCGGGGACTGGGCGGAGCAGCTCATCGCCGAGTCCACCGGCAAGCAGGGCCGCGGGCTGCTGCCGGTGGTGGTCGGCTCCGAGGACGCGCCCGGCTTCTCCCCCGGGCCCGGCCTGCACCTGATCGGCCTCGGCCAGCCGGGCGATTCGCCGGTCAACACCGCCGTCTCCGGCCCGCTCGGGGCGCAGTTCCTGATCTGGGAGTACGCGATCGCGGTGGCAGGCCGCCTGCTCGGCATCAACCCCTTCGACCAGCCGAACGTGGCCGAGTCCAAGGAGAACACGCAGAAGCTGCTGGAGGCCGGCCCGCTGCCGGTGGGCGAGCCCGCCTTCATCGATCAGGCCGTTGCCGTGTACGCGGACGCCGACGTGCTGCGGGGGGCCGGCGACCTGCCCGGCGTGCTCGACGCCCTGCTGTGGTCGCTGCCCGCCGACGGGTATCTGGCGATCATGGCGTACCTGGACCGGCTCGGTGACGGGGCGGCCGCTCTGCTGCGGGACCGGCTGGCAGCGCGTACCACCCGGCCGGTCACCTTCGGGTGGGGGCCGCGGTTCCTGCACTCGACCGGCCAGTATCACAAGGGCGGGCCGCAGTCCGGCGTGTTCCTGCAGGTCACTGGGGCAGTGCGGGAAGACGTGCAGGTCCCAGGCCAGCCGTTCACGCTGGGCAGGCTGCAGCTCGCGCAGGCGCTCGGCGACCTCGGCGCACTGCGCGGCCGGGGCAGGCCCGCCGTCCGGCTGCACCTGCTCGACCGCAGCGCCGGCCTCAGCCAGCTGCTCGCCGCCGCCGGCACCGGCGGCGGCGCAACCGGACAAGGGACAGGTGACGTGGCTTGACCAATCCGCTCCGCGATCCACGCGACCGGCGGATTCCCCGCGTCGCGCAGCCGTGCGTGCTGGTGATGTTCGGAGTGACCGGTGACCTGGCCCGGAAGAAGCTCATGCCGGCCATCTACGACCTGGCCAACCGGGGGCTGCTGCCGCCGGGCTTCTCACTGGTCGGGTTCGCCCGCCGGGACTGGGCGGACGAGGATTTCGCGCAGGTCACCTACCAGGCGGTGAAGGAGAACGCGCGCACGCCGTTCAACGACACGGTGTGGCAGCAGCTGTCGGAGGGCGTCAGGTTCGTGCCGGGCGAGTTCGACGACGACGCCGCCTTCGACCGGCTCGCGCAGACGGTGGCCGAGCTCGACACGCAGCGGGGCACCGGCGGGAACTACGCGTTCTACCTGTCGATCCCGCCCAGGTTCTTCCGCACCGTGGTGCAGCAGCTGAAGCGGTCGGGGCTGTCGTCGCCCGGGCCGGACGACGGCAGGCCCGGCCCGGGACCCTGGCGGCGGGTGGTGATCGAGAAGCCGTTCGGTCATGACCTGGCCAGCGCGCGGGAACTGAACGAGATCGTGAACTCGGTGTTCGGCCACCACTCGGTCTTCCGCATCGATCACTACCTGGGCAAGGAGACGGTCCAGAACATCCTGGCGCTGCGGTTCGCCAACGAGCTGTACGAGCCGATCTGGAACCGGGGCTACGTGGACCACGTCCAGATCACGATGGCCGAGGACATCGGCATCGGCGGCCGGGCCGGCTACTACGACGGCATCGGCGCCGCCCGGGACGTGATCCAGAATCACCTGATGCAGTTGCTGGCGCTGACCGCGATGGAGGAGCCGGTCTCGTTCGACGCCGATGCGCTGCGGCTGGAGAAGCAGAAGGTGCTGTCGGCAGTCCGGCTGCCGGATGACCTGGCCGCCGGCACCGCCCGGGGCCAGTACACGGCCGGGTGGCAGGGCGGCGTGAAGGTGCCCGGGTACCTGGAGGAGCAGGGCATCCCGCCCGATTCGCACACCGAGACGTACGCGGCGCTCAAGCTGGGGGTGGACACCCGGCGGTGGGCCGGGGTGCCGTTCTACCTGCGGGCAGGCAAACGGCTGCCGCGCCGGATGACCGAGATCGCGGTGATCTTCCAGCGCGCGCCGCACCTGCCGTTCTCGGCTACCGAGACCCAGGAGCTGGGGCAGAACGCGCTGGTGATCCGGGTCCAGCCGGACGAGGGCGTGACGGTCAGGTTCGGGTCCAAGGTGCCCGGCGCGGCGATGGAGGTCAGGGACGTGAACATGGACTTCGCCTACGGCGAGTCGTTCACCGTGTCCAGCCCGGAGGCCTACGAGCGGCTGCTGCTTGACGTGCTGATCGGGGACCCGCCGCTGTTCCCGCGGCACGAGGAGGTGGAGCTGTCCTGGCAGATCCTGGACCCGGTAGAGGATTTCTGGGCCGAGCACACCAAGCCGGACCCCTACCTCGCCGGCACCGAGGGCCCGGCCTCAGCCGACGCGATGCTCGCCGCCGACGGCCGGGCCTGGCGGAGGCTATGAGCGGGGGTCCGGCAGCGGGTCGTCCCCCCGGGCCGCCAACGCCGCTAGAGGAGCGGACCGCCTCATGACCATCGACCTGACCGAGACCACCGTCGGCGCCATCCACGACGCGCTCCGGCAGGCACGGCAGCGGCTGGGCGGGCCGGCCAGCGGCATGGTGCTCACGCTGGTGATCGTCACCGACGAGGCCGCCCAGTACGACGCGGTGCGCGCTGCCAGCCAGGCCGCCCGCGAGCACCCGTGCCGGGTACTGGTGATCATCACCCGCCGCCCCGACACCGCGTCCCGGCTGGACGCCGAGATCAGGGTGGGCGAGATGAGCCCCGGCGAGACCGTGCTGCTGCGCATGTACGGCCCGGTCGGCCAGCACGCGGACTCGGTGGTGGAGCCGCTGCTGATGCCCGACACGCCGGTGGTCACCTGGTGGCCAGGCGCTCCCCCGGACCGGCCGGCCGACGACCCGCTGGGCGCGCTGGCGCAGCGCCGCATCACCGACTCGGCGGCCGCGCAGGCTCCCCGCCACTGCCTGATCCGGCTGGCAGCGGGCTACCACCCCGGGGACACCGACCTGGCCTGGACGCGGGCGACGCCGTGGCGGTCGCTGCTGGCCGCCACCCTCGACCAGCCGCACGGCGCCATCGGCGATGGCTCGGTCGGCGCCGAGGCCGGCAACCCGACCGCGGACCTGCTGGCGGCATGGTTGTCGGCCCGGCTGAGCGTGCCGTTCGACGGCGAGAAGTCCGCCGGGCCCGGCATCACCGGCGTCCGGTTCGGCACCGCCGACGGCGACATCACCATCAACCGGCCCGACGGCAGGGTGGCCCTGCTCGCCCGGCCCGGCCAGCCGGAACGCCATGTGGCGCTGCACCGCCGGGATACTGCCGAGCTGCTGGCCGAGGAGCTGCGGCGGCTCGACCCGGACGTGGTGTACGCGGAGACCCTGGCTGCCCTGGCCGCCGGCGCCGCCGGGTAAACCGGTGAGCGTCCCGGAGGTCCTCATCCATCACGACGCCAGCCTGCTCGCCAAGGCGGCGGCGGCGAGGCTGGTGACCCGGCTGGTGGACGTCCAGGCCGCGGCGAGGAGCGCCGCGCTGGTCCTCACCGGCGGCGGGATCGGTACCGCGGTGCTGGCCGAACTGGCCGCCGCCCCCGCCCGGGACGCGGTGGACTGGCGGCGGCTGGATATCTGGTGGGGCGACGAGCGGTTCCTGCCCGCCGGGCACCCGGAACGAAACGAGACCGGCGCCCGCGAGGCGCTGCTGCGGCACGTGGACACCGACCCGGAGCGGGTCCGCCCGATGCCGGGCCCGGACGGGCCGGACGGCGCCGACCCGGAAGCGGCCGCGGAGCGGTACGCCGGCTGGCTGACGGCCGCCCGGCGGCCGGAGGACCACGGACCGGCTCCCTCGTTCGACGTCCTGCTGCTCGGGATCGGGCCGGAGGGCCACGTGGCCTCGCTGTTCCCCGGTCTGCCCGCGCTGTACGACGACCGGGCGGCGGTCGCGGTCCGGGGCGCGCCGAAGCCGCCGCCCACCCGGCTGTCCCTCACGCTGCCGGCGATCAGGTGCGCACGGGAGGTGTGGGTGCTGGCCGCCGGCTCTGAGAAGGCCCGGGCGGTGCGGCTGGCGCTGTCAGACGTCGGCCCGGTCCAGCTGCCAGCCGCCGGCGCCCGCGGCTGGCAGCGGACCCTGTTCCTGCTGGACCGGGCCGCTGCCGCCAGCCTGCCCCCCGAGCTCGCCCGGATCCCCTGACCTGCCCTCCCGCAGCTGCCGCCGGGCCGCTGCGGGTGGTCGTGGCCGGCCATGACCTGAAGTTCTTCGGCTACCTGCTGGCGTACTTCCGCCGCGCGCCGGGGCTGGAGGTGCGGGTCGACCAGTGGGCCGGGCTCGGCCAGCACGACCAGGGCAGCAGCGCCGAGCTGGCCGGGTGGGCGGACGTGGTCATCTGCGAGTGGTGCGGCCCGAACGCGGTCTGGTACTCGCGGCACAAGCGGCGGGGCTCCCGGCTGCTGGTCCGGTTGCACCGGTTCGAGCTGTCGTCCGGCTACGCGAACCTGGTCAACATCAAGGCGATCGACCAGGTGGTCTGCGTCAGCAGGCACTACGCGCGGCTGAGCCGGCAGCGGTGCCGGTGGTGCGGCACTGGCCGGGCGCCGAGACCACATACGAACGGGAGTGGATCCACCGCACGCCGGCCGCGATGGCGGAAGCGATCGCGGATCTGCCCGAGAACGTCTGGGCCGCCGCCGGCAGCCGGGCGCGGGAGCAGGCCGTGTCCGGATTCGGGCCCGGGGCGGTCCGTGCCAGCTGGCTGGACTGCTCACCTCGGACCTGCCGCCAGCCGTTCCCGATCCGCTCTACGAGCTGCTCGGGACCCCCTGATCGCCGTCGCGGCCGGTTATCGCTCGCCTGGTGACCGCCAGCCAGGTACCGCCGGCCGGAGCCTCCGGCCCGGTTACCGCCGCCCTGGCCCGCCCGGGTGGCGCCGGGTCCCGCCCGCGAACCGCAGCCCCGCCAGCACCAGCAGCAGGATCGGGATGAACGCGATCGGGCTGTGCGCGGTGAGGCTGATCGCCAGCCACACCAGGGCGATCGGCAGGGCCGGGATCAGCCGGGCCATCCCGTCCGGGCCACTGCCCTGCCCGGACCAGCCCGGGCGGCCGGGGACTGCCCCCGCGCCGCCGGCGATGCCGCTGGCGGCATGCCGCCTGGGGGCGGGCAGGTCGGCTCCCAGCCCCGGCTCGCCGGGCAGGTCGCTGACCAGTTCCCGCAGCTCGCCCCAGGTGCGGGCGGCGAAGGCGGCGGTGGAGCGCTGGTCGAATTCGGCCAGCGTCAGCCGCCCAGCGGCGAAGCCGTCCCTGAGCATGGCTACCACCCGCTCGCGGTCAGAGTCCGAGGCACGGATCACGCCGTCGGCTGCCATCCCGGAACCTCCCCACGCCTACCCCCGTCGTGAGCGCGCCTGGCGGGTTCCACGGCCGGGCACCCTCATTCGGAGAATACCTCCGCAGGTGGCGAGGGTCTGTCGGCCGGAGGCCCCGGATGGGCGGGTACCGGCGGCTATCATCACCCCGTGCCGTCGGTTCCCCGCCTCGCAGGACGCCGTGATCATTTCATCGTCGCCGGGGATGACGCCCTCGCCCGGCGGGTCGTGGAAGAGCTCACGACCACCTATGGCAGGCGGGTGACCGCGCTGGTCCCGTCCCGGGAGGGCGGGCAGGCGCCGCATATCGCCCGGCTGCCCCGGGTCCGGATCGTGGAGCGGCCCGGGCTGGACGCCGATGCGCTCACCGACGCCCAGGTCGGATCCGCGCAGGCGCTGGCCATCCTGGGCGAGGACGACCTGCATAACTTCCATGCCGCTCTCCGCGCCCAGGAGCTCAGCCCCGGCCTCCGGCTGGTCGTGGCCGTGACCAACACCGGGCTCGGGGAGCGGATGCGCGCGTTCTTCCCCGACTGCGCCGTGCTCTCCAAGCCCTCGATGGCGGCACCCGCGTTCGTGGCCGCCGCCCTGGGGGAGCCCGCGCCCAGCCACGTCCGGGTGGCCGGCCGCACCCTGTACGTGGCCCGGCGGGCACAGGTCAGCCCGGCCAGCGTGGTCTGCGGCCTCGCCACCGATGATCAGGTCTCGCCGCGGCTGCTGCCGCCCGACGAGCAGACCGCCAGCATCGTGCTCGCCGTGGCCGACGGGGTGCCGCGCGACCCCCTCACCCGGCGGCATCGGGCCCGCGCCGCGGCCAGGCTGGTCCGGTCGCTGGTCTGGCACAAGTTCGGGATCGCGTTCATGGCGCTGTTCGCGGTCCTGGTCGCGGGCTTCGTGCTGCTGGTGACCGCCGCCGGGCGCTCCCCCGGCAACGCCCTGTACCTGACGTTCCTGGACGCCGCGGGGGCCGCGGTCACCAATCCCGCGCTGACCACGCCGGAGAAGGTCGCCCAGTTCCTGCTGACGTTCGACGGGATGGCGTTCCTGCCGGTGGTCACGGCGGCCGTGGTCGGCGCGCGGCTGACCGGGTCGCTGCGCGGGAACGGCGGGCCGCTGTCCGGCCACGTGATCGTGGCCGGACTGGGGCAGGTCGGTACCCGGGTCGTCGGCCAGCTCTACGACCTGGGCGTGGCCGTGATCGGCGTGGACAAGAACCCGGAGGCAGCCGGCACCGCCCTGGCCAAGCGGCTAAAGGTGCGGGTGATCACCGGCGAGACGCACCGGGAGGAGACGCTGCGCGCTGCCGGCATCACCAGCTGCCAGTCGCTGGTGCTGGCGACCAGCAGCGATACCGTGAACCTGGAGACCGCCCTGGTGGCCCGCGGGCTCGCGCCGCGGCTACGGATGGTGCTGCGGCTGGGTGATGACGACCTGGCCGCCCGGGTGCAGGCGACGATCGGCGGCACGATCTCGCGCAGCCCGTCCTTCCTCGCCGCCCCCGCCTTCGCCGCCGCGATGCTGGAGCACCAGGTGCTGCGGACCCTGTCGCTCGGCCGTCACGTGCTGCTCATCGCCGACGTATCGGTGGCTGCCGGGGCGGAGCTGGCAGGCAGGCCGCTGGAGCAGGTCCACCAGAGCGGCGAGGTCCGGGTGATCGCGCTCCGGCGGCCGGGCGCGAACGGCATGGACTGGTCCCCGGCCCGCGGTCACGTGATCACTCCCGGTGAAGGCCTCTACGTGCTGGCCACCCGGCGCGGGCTGAGCCGGGTGCTGGCGCGCAGCCAGCCGCCCACAGAGCCGGAGCCGGCCAGGGCCTGACCTGTGCCCAGGAGCCGCGGCTGCCGGGGCCGGAGCCCGGTCCCGGAAGACACGGCAGGTGCCGCACTCTAAAATCTGGGCCTCCCGCGGCGTGGGTTGGCAGAGTTAACCTCAGTGAAGATCTTCCAACTGGTTCTGCTGAGCCATCTGTGAAGACGGAAGAGGTCTCGTCATGGCCCGCCACCCAGGCTGCTTCGTTCTGGCCGCCGGTCCGGCTCGCCATGGCGCCCGGGCCGCACACCCGGCGTGGCCGTGCGGCCTGCCGATCACTCAGCGCGCCCATCCAGCCGTCCTGGCGGCCTGCCGGCAGCAGGATGGCCCATCCCCTTACCAGGAGGATTTACGTGACCGTCAACGAAGACCGGACTACCGCGCCTGTGGCCCAGGCCGCGCCCATCGCTGATCCGGCCCCGTTGGGGCTGGCGGCGTTCGCCCTCACCACGTTCTTGCTGTCGGCCTCGAACGCGGGCTGGATGGGCAGCGCCAGCGGCGATGCCTGGCTCGGGTACGCGTTCGCATACGGAGGGCTGGCCCAGCTGCTGGCCGGCATGTGGGAGTTCCGGAACCGGAACGTGTTCGGGGCGACCGCGTTCTCGAGTTACGGCGGATTCTGGATCGGCCTTGCGATCTGGGCGCTGGTCGTGGCCCCGAGCGCGGGCACGAAGGGCGCCAAGGACGTGGCGTGGATCCTGCTCGCGTTCGCCATCTTCAACACCTACATGATGCTGTGGAGCACCCAGGTCAACATCGCCGTGTTCCTAGTGTTCCTGACCCTGGAGGCCACCGAGATCATCCTGTTCATCGGGAACTTCGCCGGGAACACCTCGATCGTCAAGATCGGCGGGTACATCGGCGTGCTGACCGCCCTGGTCGCCTGGTACACATCGGCCGCCGGCGTGATCAACGGCATGCGCGGCACCCCGTTCCTGCCAGTCGGCAAGCCCATGGGCCGCGCCGCCGCCTGACCCTTACCAGCGGCGTTTCCGTGATCCCGGGGGCCCAGGGCCCCCGGGATCACGCCTGTCTGCCAGGATCGTGCGGGTGGATCTGCACGAGAAGCGGGAACTGGACCTGGCTGCGCAGGTGGCCCGGGTACGGGCGGGCACCCGGCCGTGGCGGTCCATAATCGCCTTCGCGCTCGCGGTCCTGGCAGCGATAACGTCCTGGGCCTTCCGCCACTACCAGCTGTCGGACCAGACCGGGCAGCTAACGGCCGGCATCGTCACCCATGCCACGGCCGTGGCCTTCTTCCTGTTCGCCGTCGCGGCCCTGATCGGCCTTTCCGGCAAGGCACGCCAGTTGCTCCGGCCGCTGATCGGCTCCGCCCATGCGGCGGTTGTCCGCTACACGATCGTGCTGGCCGGCAGCATCCTTATCCTCATCATCACGCTGGACCTGCTGCAGATCGCGGTCGGCTCGCTGGTGCTGGGCGGGGCGGTCACCACGATCTTGCTGGGGATCGCCGCTCAGCAATCCCTCGGGAACTTGTTCGCGGGCATCGTCATGCTGTTGTCGAGGCCATTCGCGGTCGGCGATTCGGTCGTGATCCGGTCGGGCGCCCTGGGAGGGCCGTTGCAGGGCACCGTGACCGAGATCGGGATCACCTATGTCCGGCTGGACACCCCGGACGGAGTGCTGCATCTGCCGAACTCCCAGATGCTCGCCGCTGGCGTGGGCCAGGTGAGGCCTCCCCGTGCTGCCGGCCAGCCATCCCAGCGGCCATCCGGGCAGCCATCTCCGGGCCCGCAGCCACCGTCGCTGCCGTGACAGCGCGCGTCACCGGTGGGTGGTCTCGTACCGGGTCACCACGTCGGCCGGAATCCGGCCGCGGTCGCTGACCGCAATACCCGAGCCCTTCGCCCATGCCCGGATGCTGGCGCTGCGCTGGCGATGGGCGGTGGTCCGCCGCTTGGCACGGCCCGGGCGCCCGGATGCGCGGCGCGCATGCTCAATGAACCGGCCAACTGTCTCGTCGAACCTATCGCTATGCTTCAGGCACAGGTCTATCTCATAGTCCCGGCCGTCCACGGCGAACTTCCGCACCCGGTGCTGGCCCTCTGGGATCTCTTTCTGATCGAAGTCACAGGCATATGTGACCGAAACCTTCTGCGCCACTCTGGCCCCCCTTCCCTGGTGGCAAATATATCCTCCCCGTCTGTTGACAAGAGTAACAACGTCCAGGTCAGGGCTTTGAACACCGGCCCTCGCCGGCAACCGGGCGGACGGGTACGGCCTGCCGGCCTGACAGGCCGGCAGGCCTTCTGTCACTGCTTCGCCAGGAGGTGCCAGGGCCGCGCCATTCACGCGCTGGCCGGGGCCGGAACCTTCAGCCGCCCGCTGCGGGTGAGCCGGGCGCCTGCCGGAAATCGGTCAATGACGCCCTGGATATCGGCCGCGCTCGCGGTCATTGCCCGGCTCGCCGCCATACGGGAAGGAATCCGATGACGGTTCCTCGATAAAGCTATCCCGGCGTGGCGGCAGCCCGGTTTCCCAGTCATCCGGCCCGAGCTCATCGCCGCCCGCGCCGGGCCTGCCGACGTACGGGCGGGCCGGGGAGGCGCCCGGGTAGCCGGAACGGGCAGGCTCACGGTAACCGGGTTCCCCGGCGTGATCCCCCGTCTCCGGCCTGGCCGGGAGGTCCTGGTACGGCACGCGGGCGGCGGCCTCGCCGGGGCCGGCCGGGCGGCCGGGGCCCCCCGCACGGCCGGGGCCGTCCGGGAACTGGTGCTTGCGCGGCACGTAGCCGGAGCGCCCGCCCCGTTGCCGGGGGACCCCGGGGCGGCCCGCCGGGCCGCCGGTGCCGCCCCGGGCGGCTGCTTCCCCGGGGTAGGCAGCCTCGTCCTCCGGGTATCCGCCGGTGCCCGCTGTTCCTGGCAGCCCGCCGCTGCCGGGATCGCCGCGGTAGCCGGCCCGGCCGGCCGGCGCGGCGCCGTCCCCCGGCGCTCCGCGGCCGTGCCTGCCGCTGCCCTGCCCGGCGCGCGGGTCCCGTCGGCGCCCTGCCGCCGGGTAACCGTCACCGCCTGGGCTGTCCTGGCTGGCCATCGGACCGGTGCCGTCCGCCGTCAGGTCGTGCGCCCGGGTTGCGTCACCAGTCCCGGCGCCGTGCTCGCGGGCGGCCCGGGCCGGGCGGCCGCCCGCCGGGTACCTGCCGCTGCCGGCGCGGTCCTCCGGGTACCCGCCGCTGCCGAAGCGGTCCTCCGGGTACCCGCCGCTGCCGGCGCGGTCCTCCGGGTACCTGCCGCTGCCGGCGCGGTCCTCCGGGTACCTGCCGCTGCCGAAGCGGTCCTCCGGGTACCCGCCGCTCCCGGCGCCTGCCGGGAATGCCTCGCTGCCAGCTCCGGGGTACCCACCGCTGTCAGCATCGCCGGGGTACGCGCCGCTCCCGCCGCCCGCCGGGAACCCGCCGCCAGGATGCCGAGGGAACCCGCCGCTGCCAGGTCCCCGGAACCCGCCGCTGCCGGAGTCTCCCGGGAACCCGCCGCTGCCAGGATCTCC
>JAIRTY010000007.1 GCA_031254715.1 Nocardiopsaceae bacterium
CGCAACTGGCTCAGTGCCGCGGCCCCCAGCAGGTGGTTGGTCGGCTCAGAGAGCGGCACCAGCGGGACCACGACGTCGCTGGCCGCCAGCAGCTCCGCCAGCGAAACCGGCCGCGCCCCCAGCTCACTCTCGCAGGACCCGGGCAGATGTTCCCGGTCGACGTAGATGACCCGGGCGTCAAAGGCGCGCACCCGGCTCGCTACCGCCCGGCCGACGCGGCCCATCCCGATGATCCCCACCGTGGCGCCCGCCAGGCTGGTGCCGTAGAAGACCGGGCGCCACCCCGCGAACCTGCCGCTGCGCACGTGAGCGTCGCCCTCGGCGATGCGGCGCATCAGCGCCAGCATCAGCCCCACCACCAGCTCGGCGGTCGGCGCGGTCAGCAGATCGGGCAGCACCGTCACCCACACCCCCCGGCGGGTGCACGCCGCCACATCGATGTTGTCGGGCCCCTTCAGCACCCCCGCTACTATCCGCAGCTGCGGGCACGCCCCCAGCAACCCCTCATCCACCCGGTCAGCCATGCACACCACCAGGCCCGCAGCACCCCGCGCCCGCTCACGCACCTGAGCCGGCGGCCACACGCCCCAGTCAGGTGAGGGCACCAGCGGCTCGCAACACTCCGCCAGCCGGGCCACCACCTCCGGGTGCACCCAGTGCGTCACCACAACCCGCGACCTGAGATCACCCATGCGATTACGGTACCTCATCGGGAGTTAGAATCGAATAGGTATTGTCCGGGACTGCGATAGCGCCGGGCTCGCACTGCGACGGCGCCTGGCGGGGACGGAGGGCGGTGAACTTGGCTAATCGCCCGACGGTAAGTGTCACGTTCGCTGGTTGTGGCGATGCGTTCGGCAGCGGCGGGCGACTTCAGGCCTGCATCCATCTCCGGCCGGACGGCGCACGGCCGGTGCTGCTCGATTGCGGCGCCACCTCGCTGACCGCGCTCAAGCGCTGCGGCCTTGATCCCGGTGAGGTGGACGTGGTCTTCGTCTCGCACCTGCACGGAGATCATTTCGGCGGGCTGCCGTTCCTGGTGCTCGACGGTCAGTTCTCCGGCCGGGCTCATCCGCTGACGCTCGTCGGGCCGCCGGGCACCGCGGCACGGCTGCAGCTGGCGATGGAGTGCCTGTTCCCGGGCTCCTCAACAGCCCGGCGGCGGTTTGCCGTCCGGGTCAGGGAGCTTGCACCGGGGTGCACACTGCAGGCAGCCGGAGTGGAAGCAACAGCGTGGGAAGCCGATCATCCCAGTGGCGCCCCCGCGCTGTGCCTGCGCCTGACTCTGGCAGGCAAGGTAATCGGCTACACCGGGGACACCGCCTGGACCGATTCCCTCACCCAGGTAGCGGCCGGCGCTGACTTGCTCATTGCCGAGGCCTACTACGCCGAGAAGGCGGTTCCCTACCATCTGCGGCTGGCCGACCTCGAACTGCACCGGGCCGAGCTCGCCAGCCGCCGGATCATCATGACCCACATGTCAGCCGACATGCTCGCCCGGCCGGATCAGCACGGGTATGAAACAGCCTCCGACGGGCTGACCCTGCGGATCTAACCGCCGCCAGGACGCCGGAATGCTGACGGCGCGCGGCATATCGCGACCCGGGTGATCAGAGGCCTTCCCCGCCAGTCAGGCCAGCGCCATGGCAATGGCATGCAGGGCCAGCCCGACGCCAGCTCCCACCACCGTGCCGTTGATGCGGATGAACTGCAGGTCCCGCCCGAGCAGCAGTTCCAGCTGGGTCGATGTCTCGGCTGCGTTCCACCGTTCGATGGTCCCGGTGATCAGGCCGGCCAGCTCGTCGTGGAACTGGCCGGCCAGTGACCTGGCGCCAGACTCGACCACGTGCTCAAGGCTCTCGGCGAGCTGGCGGTCTGACCCGAGCCGCCGGCCGGCCGCCACCAGCACCCCGGTCAGCCCGCGGCGCAGCTCCGACTCCGGGTCGGCGGCCTGGCCCGGCAGTGCGTCCTTGGCCCGCTGCCACAGCGAGGAGGACCAGTCCCGTAGCCCCGCGCTCCCCAGCACGTCGCGCTTGATGCGCTCGCCGCGCTCGCGCAGTTCAGGGGAGGTTTCGAGACGGTCGGGGAGGCCTTTGATCCATTCCTCGAACTGCTCCCGGGTCTCGTCCCCGGGATCGGCGGCCATTGCCGCCAGCCGCTGGCGCAGGCGGGCGTGCAGGCGGTCGAAGAGCCGCCGGTAAACGGCGTCTGGCAGCCAGCGGGGTACCTCGGCTTCGAACAGTTGCCGAAGCTCTGCGTAATGGTCGGCCAGGTAGCGGTCGGCACCGGACACGATGGCGTTGAACAGCTCGGCGTGGTGCCCGCCAGCGATGATGACCCGCAGCGCCCGCCCGGCCAGCGGCGCTACCTCGACGGTGGCCAGCGCTCGGGTCAGCTCGGCGGTGAGCACGCGCTGGACGTCCTCGTCGCGGAGAGCTCCGGCGGCCTTGACCACCAGTTCGGCGGCGTGACCGGCGAAGCGGGCGGCGTTGGCCTCGTCAGCCAGCCAGGCTGCCAGCCGCGGCACGACCCGAGCGGAGCGGATCCGCTCAGCAAGCACATCGGCGTTGAGGAAGTTCTCCTGGACGAACTGGCCGAGAGTGGCGGCGAACTGGTCCTTGCGCTCGACGATCAGCGCGGTGTGCGGGATCGGCAGGCCCAGCGGACGGCGGAAAAGGGCGGTCACCGCGAACCAGTCCGCGACGCCGCCGACCATCGCCGCCTCTGCGCCCGCCTGCACGTAGCTAAGGAGGGTCCCGTGCGCCCCGGCCGCGGTCACGGCCACGAACAGCGCCGTCACCGCCGCTAGCAGAGCGGTGGCCCGGCGGCGCGCCGCGGCCAGGCGACGCGCCCGCAAGGCCGCCGACTCGCGCCTGAGCGTGGTTACCGGTGAAGCGGACATCGTCGTGGCGGGTTCCTTTGAGGGTGGTTGACATTTGGCCGCACGGGTACTTTTCAGCCGCCTTGGTGATCCTTATGCTATGGGCCAAAAATCCGGGCAAAGACCCGCCTGGGTCGCACGGTCCTGGGAGAAGGTGCGTCATGGCAGGGCAGGCGGCACGCAGGCCCGATCCCACCGCCAGCCCGGCAGCTGACGGGGCGCCATGGCAGGAGCACTATCTTCGAGCGTCTTCTGAGATCGGCTTCAGCCCGGTCCGGCGGTGTATGAATTCCGCGATCTGCCTGCTGGCTTCTCGTGCCGCCAGGCTGGAGGCGTCCTTACGGATAAAGCCGTGCGGTGCATCCGGGAACATGGCCACCTCGGCATCGCCGCCGCGAGCGCGGTACGCCTGGCCGAACCGGTTCGCCATGTGAGGCCCGAGGTTCGCGTCGGCGCCGCCCTGCAGAGCGAGGACAGGCGGGAGGTCTGCGGGCTCACCGCGGTCCAGGATCCGCTGCGGGCTGCCCTCATCCATGTCGGCTTCTGAGGCCCAATAGGCATGATGCCCATCGAGCAGGGCCTGCTTGTGCTCCGCGACCGCCATCCGGTACCGCGCCAGCGGATCCAGGACGGCCCAGCACAACACCGCGAACGCCAGCCGCGCGTCATATCCGGCGTCGCCGGCGAGGCCGTGTGCCCGGTAGCGCGCATCGCGCGGGCGCAACGCCGCCAGCATGAGCTGGTG
>JAIRTY010000025.1 GCA_031254715.1 Nocardiopsaceae bacterium
AGACACACAGCCGTCAACAAAAATGGAATGGAGGGAAGATCCATGCATTCCACTAACTGGATTGTACGATTCTCAAAAGGTACCGAGAGACTGCAAAGTTACGGATTACAAGAACAGAAATAAACAGAATGACAAATGGGCGATGTCATCCGGTTGTAAATTAACATCTCGCTGGCGCTGTATTTATTTATTCACATCTAAGCTAGGACGCACCTTCATTCTTCGTACACAACAAATCTTGCTGGATCTAAATATCATAATTCTGCTGGAACTAGGAGAACGACACCTTCCCACATCTTGCTCTTTCACAAGTTTAGAATGTTAAGAAAAATAAGTCCCGATCCGGCTGGAGCTGGGCCCGCGGGACCTGGCGGCGGGCACGGCGCTGATGGCCACCCGGCTGGGCGGGGAGAAGACGCCGGTCTCGCTCGCAGCCGCGCCGGCCCGGCTGGAGTACGAGCTGACCGCCTACCAGGACCTGCTGCTGCGCCGGGCCACCGAGTTCCGCGATCAGCGGACCGTCACGGTGGACAGCTGGGACGATTTCGCCGCGGCGGTCGCGACCGGCTGGGCCCGGGCATTCCACTGCGGCGGGACCGAGTGCGAGGACGACATCAAGGCCGCCACCGCAGCCACGCCGCGCGTCATCCCCGCTGACGGCGAGCCGGAAGAGGGCACCTGCATCCGGTGCGGCCGGCCCTCCGCCTACGGCAAGCGGCTCGTCTTCGGCCGCGCCTACTAGGGCGCCGGCCGCCCCGGCCCGGCAGCCGCCTTTTCGGCGGCCTGGATCGCCGGTGTGAGCGGGGCGAGGGCGGTCCGGAGCAGGTCAGGCAACGAGCCGGAAGGCACGACGAGGCCGCTGGCGGCGGGGGATAGGCCGGCAGGCCGCAGCCATCGTTCGAGTGCGATGCGGACCGCGGCGGCCACGCAGGCGGCGAGCACCTGGGCCAGGTCCTGCCCGGTGGTGCCGAGACGGGCGGCGATGACGGCGGCGAGGGGATGCTCGATGCTGGCGGCGGTGCCGAGGAATGCGCCCCGGAGGTCGGGCCGGCTGGTGATCAGTAGCAGCACGGCGGGATCGTGGCCGCCTGGATCGGTGTACTGCGTCACGATTGCGTCCGCGATCGCGCCGGCGAGCGGGGTGCCGGCGGGCCGGGCGGCCACTGCCGCCGCGACCCTCGCCTCGCGTTCCGCGGTGACGGCGGCGACGATCGCCTGTGCGCGGCTGGAGAAGTAGTTGTTGTAGGTCCGCGGCGAGACCCCGGCCGCGCCGGCGATGTCCTCGACGCGCACGTTGTCCGGCCCGCGCTCCAGGGCCAGCCGCAGCGCGGCCTCTCGCAGGGCCGTCCGGGTCGCCTGCTTCTTCCGCTCTCGCAATCCGCTCCGGGGGGACGTCACCGTTCCAGCATGTCGCGGGTGAATGCGTGAGCGCAAACTTGCGTGTGCGCAGTTTTCCCGCGTACGCTCGGACCGGGCCCGGCGCCGACGGGAAGGATCAGGCAGTGCGAGGCAAGGGCATGACGTACGACACCGGCTTTGTCCGTCACGGGAGGATCTCCCGGGAGCGTTTCGATCCCCGTGTGGTCCAGCGGGAGCTGGCCATCATCCGCGATGACCTGCACTGCAACGCCGTCCAGATCATCGGGGGCGATCCGGAGCGGCTGGAGCGGGCCGCTGGTTACGCGGCCGGGCTCGGGCTGGAGGTATGGTTCTCGCCCTACCCGCTGGAGCTCACGCCCGGCGAGATGCTGGCGCTGTTCGCCGGCTGCGCCGGGCGGGCCGAGCGGCTCCGGGAGCGGGGAGCCGAGGTGGTGTTCGTCACCGGCGTCGAGCTGAGCCTCATGAACCAGGGATTCCTGCCCGGTGACAGCGTCGATGAGCGGCTCGGCCTGCTGCTGGGCGACCCTGACCGCCGGCCCGGGCGGCTTGCTGAGGTCAGCGCGCGCGTCAACGACTTCCTCCGGGAGGCCGTGGCCGTGGCCCGCGACCGCTTCCGGGGCCTGGTCACCTACGCCGCCATCCCGTTCGAGCGGGTCGACTGGACGCCGTTCGATATCACGAGCGTCGAGCTCATCCGGTCCGCCGAGGTCGCCGGCCAGTTCGCCGAAGGCGTCCGCACGCTGGTCGCAGCGGGAAAGCCGGTCGCGATCACCGGCTTCGGCGCGTCCACCTACCGTGGTGCGGGCGACAGGGGAGGCCGCGCCATGGAGATCGTCGACTACGACCCCGGCACCGGCGTCCCGCTCCGGCTCAACGGGGACTACATCCGCGACGAGGCCGGCCAGGCCGCGTACCTGGACGAGTTGCTCGAGATCTTCGATACCGAAGGCGTCGACAGCGCGTTCGTGTTCCTCTTCGCGCTCGACGGCTTCCCGCACCGGCCCGGCGGCGATCCCCGCGACGACCTCGACCTCGCCAGCCCGGGCATTGTCAAGGTCCTGGCGGGATGCCATGGATCCGCCTACCCGGACATGGCCTGGGAGCCCAAGGCCGCCTTCAGCGCCGTCGCTAGGCGCTACCTCGCTGCTCGCTGAACCAGGCGTGAAGACGGGGCAATACTTGACCGTATCTATTTACTGACTCCCTCCAGATTTGCTAGATTCCGCGTATGCCTGCCGACCCGGCGGAACTGCTGCGCGAGCGCGGCTACCGAGTCACCGGGCAGCGCCTGGCCGTCCTGCGGGCGGTCACGGGCGAGCCCCATATGACTGCCGATGCCGTCGCTGAGGCCGTGCGGGCGCAGATCGGCGCCATCTCACTCCAGGCGGTGTACGACGTGCTCGCCGTCCTGGTCGATGTCGGCCTGATCCGGCGGATCCAGCCTGCCGGGTCACCTGCCCGTTTCGAGGCCCGGGTTAGCGACAACCATCACCATGTGATCTGCCGCAGTTGCGGCCGCACCGCGGATGTGGACTGCGCGGTCGGCCCGGCGCCCTGCCTCACGGCGGTCGACGACCGGGGTTACGAGATCGACGAAGCCGAGGTCATCTACTGGGGCCGCTGCCCGGAGTGCCTGTCAGCATAGGGAGGACACATATGAGCGACGAGAACAACTGCCCGGTCATGCACCCGACCGAGGTCCGGACGAACCGGGACTGGTGGCCGGAGCAGCTGAACCTGAGGCAGCTACAGCACAACTCGCCCCTGGCCGATCCGATGGGCGGGGGCTTCAACTACGCCGAGGAGTTCAAGACCCTCGACCTCGATGCCGTCCGGCGGGACATCGAGACGGTGATGACCACCTCGCAGGACTGGTGGCCGGCCGACTTCGGCCACTACGGGCCGCTGCTCATCCGGATGGCGTGGCACGCCGCCGGCACGTACCGGATCGATGACGGCCGCGGCGGTGCCGGGACGGGCGAGCAGCGCTTCGCGCCGCTCAACAGCTGGCCAGACAACGCGAGCCTGGACAAGGCGCGCAGGCTGCTGTGGCCGGTCAAGCAGAAGTACGGCCGGAAGCTCTCCTGGGGCGACCTGATGGTCTTCGCCGGCAACTGTGCCATGGAGTCGATGGGGCTCAAGACGTTCGGCTTCGGCGGGGGCCGGCAGGACGTGTGGGAGCCCGCCGACATCAACTGGGGCGTGGAGGCCACGTGGCTCGGAGATGATCGCTACAGCGGGGACCGGCAACTCGCCAACCCGTTCGGCGCGGTCCAGATGGGCCTGATCTACGTGAATCCGGAGGGGCCGAACGGCAACCCGGACCCGATCGCCGCAGCCCGGGACGTCAGGGAGACCTTCCGCCGGATGGCCATGAACGACGAGGAGACGATCGCGCTCATCGCCGGCGGGCACACGTTCGGCAAGACCCACGGCGCCGCGCCGGTCGCCGAGTACGTCGGCCCCGAGCCCGAGGCCGCGCCGCTGCAGCAGATGGGCCTGGGCTGGAAGAACAGCTTCGGGACCGGCTCGGGCAACGACACCATCACCGGCGGGCCGGAGGGCATCTGGACCCCCACCCCCGTGACCTGGGACAACAGCTTCTTCGCGACCCTGTTCGGGTACGAGTGGCAGAAGGTGAAGAGCCCGGCCGGGGCGTGGCAGTGGATCCCGACGGATCCGGCCGCGGCTGATGTGGTGCCTGACCCGCACGACCCGTCGAAGCGGCGCGCCCCGGTGATGCTCACGACCGACCTCGCGCTGCGGATGGACCCGATCTACGAGCCGATCTCCCGGCGCTTCCACGAGCACCCGGAGGAGCTCGCCGACGCCTTCGCCCGGGCGTGGTACAAGCTGACGCACCGCGACATGGGCCCGATCACGCGCTATCTCGGCCCGCTGGTCCCGGCCGAGCCGCAGATCTGGCAGGACCCGGTGCCCCCGGTCACGCATGAGCTGATCGGGGCGGAGGACGTCGCCGCGCTCAAGCGCACCCTCCTCGCCTCGGGCCTGACGATCTCCCAGCTGGTCAAGACCGCCTGGGCGGCGGCGTCGTCGTTCCGCGGCACGGACAAGCGCGGCGGGGCCAACGGCGGCCGCATCCGGCTCGCGCCGCAGAACGACTGGGAGGTCAACAACCCGGCCGAGCTGGCGACGGTGCTGCGCCAGTTGGAGGGGATCCAGCGCGAGTTCAACGCCACGGGCGGGGCCAAGCAGGTCTCCCTGGCCGACCTGATCGTGCTGGGCGGCTGCGCGGCGGTGGAGCAGGCGGCGAAGAACGCCGGGGCCGACGTGCAGGTCCCGTTCGCGCCCGGGCGCACGGACGCCGCTCAGGACCAGACCGACGTGGAGTCGTTCGCCGTCCTGGAGCCGGCCGCGGACGGGTTCCGCAACTACGCGGGCAAGGTCGAGCCGCGGCTGGCCGAGCACGTGCTGGCGGACCGGGCGAGCATGCTGACGCTGACCGCGCCCGAGATGACCGTCCTGGTGGGCGGGCTGCGGGTGCTGAACGCGAACTACGACGGGTCCAGCCTGGGCGTGCTCACCAACCGGCCGGAGACGCTGACCAACGACTTCTTCCTGAACCTGCTCGACATGGGCATCCAATGGCGGCCGACGTCTGAGGCCGAGGACACCTTCGAGGGCCGCGATCGCCGGACGGGCGAGCTGGCGTGGACCGGCAGCCGGTGCGACCTGGTGTTCGGCTCCAACTCCCAGCTCCGCGCGCTCGCCGAGGTCTATGCGAGCGACGACGGGCGGGAGAAGTTCGTGCGCGACTTCGTCGCCGCGTGGGACAAGGTCATGAACCTCGACCGGTTCGACCTGGCCTGATAGCAGGGCTCTGGCCGGCCGGCCCGGGGCAGCCGGCCGGCCAGAGCGGTCTTAGGGTGCTGCCGGCTGGGCGGCAGCTGCCAGGGCAGTCCAGAACGCGCACTGGTGGGTGCCGGCGAAGCCGGTCTCGGGCTGGGGCGAGGGCGGCGCCAGCGACTGGAGCTGCTGGCCGAGGCCGCTGAACCGGGGCCAGGACGGGGCACCGGGCGAGGCAGGGGCTCCGTGCGCGGCGAAGCCCGTCCAGTACCCCCTCATGATCGTCGCTAGCTGCTGCTGCGACGGGGAGAGCGTGCCGCCGAAGGCTGCCGTCGGCAGGTCCATCAGGTACTGGATCTCGGATGCGTGGGCCGCCCCGTACGGGAAGCTGACCGGAGGCAGGAAGTCCTCCGGCGCGTTCTCGTCGTTGAACTCGTAGCCGAAGACCGGCGCGAAGCGCGAGATGGACTGGTCGATGGTCAGTGCCGGGCAGGCGAAGATGGCGTCGGTGCCGACCGCTCCGAGGGCGGCCGATGGGCTGGGGAAGGCGCTGAGCGGGTACCTGGCCGCGATGACCGCCGCCACCGCCGGGGGGACCGAGAGCGTCGAGGCGATCATGCTCTGGTAGTTCGATGCCGTGACCGGGTTGCCTTCGAGCTCGCTGAGCGCGACGAACAGCCGCCATTCATCGCGGTTCGTGCCGTCGATGACCGGGACGTGGTTGAAGCTGCCGGTGGTGAACGCGGTCTGCAGCGTCCGCGGCAGCACCTCGCTGTTGACGTTCGGCGTGTAGCCGGCCGTGTTCTCGCTGGCGAGGAGGGCTGGGACGGGCAGGCTCCGCAGGCAGGCCGCGGTCTGGCTGGCGCATCCTGCCCTGGCGGCGAACGCCTGCCCGGCCGTTTCCGCGTCCGAGAGCGATGACTGCCTGAGGTTGTACGACCCGCTCTCGACGATTGCCCGTTCGAACAATCCTCTGGCCTGCGGCGACGCAACCTGTGCCAGCGTGGACAGGCCGCCGGCTGACTCGCCGAAGACGGTGACGTTGTGCGGGTCGCCGCCGAAGCTGGCAATGTTGCGCTGCACCCAGCGCAGGGCGGCCTGCTGGTCCATGAGGCCGTAGTCACCGGACTGGCCGTTCGCGTCGGCCAGCGCGGGGTGTGCCAGGAAGCCGAGCACGCCGAGCCGGTAGTTGATGGTGACCACGGTCACGCCGTCCGCCACCAGCTTCGCGGGGTTGTAGTCATCGCTCTCGCCGGTCACCAGCGCGCCGCCGTGGATCCACACCATGACGGGGTGGTGCGAGCCGGCGAGCTGCCGGGCCGGCGTGAAGACGTTCAGGTACAGGCAGTCCTCAGACGTGCTGGCCTGACCGAAGGGCGTCGCCGGCTGCGGGCAGTGGGGCCCGAACCTGGTCGCGTCGCGCACGGCCTGCCAGCTGGCGGGCGGCTGCGGCGGCTGCCAGCGCAGCTGGCCGACCGGCGGCGCGGCATACGGGATGCCGAGGAACTCGTCGGCTCCGCCGGCTGCCAGCCCGCGGACCGGCCCATCGGCGGTCCCCGCCACCGGGCCGCCGGCGCTGGCCGCCGCCTGCGCGCCGGTGCTGCTCGCGCTCACGGCGGGTGCGGCCCCGACCAGGGCGGCCGCTGCGGCCGCGGCTACCGCCAGCCGGGTCCCTGCCCGCCAGCCGGTCCAGGTCCGTAACATCGCAGCTTCCCCTTCCCGGCTGACGCCGGCGCCGCTCTGGCCGCCCGAGCTAAAGTACGACTCAGTACTTTAGGGTAGGCCCCGGCCCGGTTCCGGGAAAGGGGCTACGCCCGGAATGCCCGGACGGCCGCGGTCAGGACGGGCCGGACAGGTGCAGCCGGTGCGCGGCTGCGGTGGCCTCGCCCCGCGAGGCGACCCCCAGCTTGGCGAGGATGTTGGACACGTGGACGCTGGCGGTCCGGGGGGAGATGAACAGCTCGGCCGCGATCTCGCGGTTGCCGCGCCCGGCGGCGACAAGCCGCAGCACCTCCTGCTCCCGCGCCGTGAGCCCGAACGGGACCACGCCGGCCCTCCCGCCGCCCGCTGGCGGCGCCGGCCGCGTCCGCCGCCAGGCGCCACGTCAGTGTCTACGAGCTGGCGGCCGGTCAGTGATCAGCCGGGCAGCGGCGGGTAGCAGGCGAGGATCCCGGGCCTGACTCGGCGAAGACCGGCACCCCCGCCGCGCTGAGCGCCGCCAGGTCGCGGTAGATCGTGCGGACCGACACGCCAGCCTCGGCGGCCAGGTCGCCGGCGGTCATCCGGCCCCGGGCCTGCAGCAGCAGGACCAGGGACACCAGCCGGTCGGCGCGCACGCCCGCAGGCTAGCTCACAATCGCTGACACAAGGTGTCAGCGATCCCCGCGGATACTGGCAGCCATGCAACTCCGCGACCAGTCATCACTCGCGTTCTACACCCGGCCGGCCGCTATGACCTCCGCCGGAAGCTACGCGCCGCTGCTGGAGCCGCTGCCCGGCGATGCCGGCGGGCTCGCCGCCGTCGCGCACGGCCTGCTGATCCACGAGCACATGGCGCAGGGCTACGGGGTGACGCTCTCCGAGCAGGACCGGGCCAGCGTCCACATCCGCCCCGTCGAGCAGCTGCTGGCCCAGATCACGGCCCGCGACGACCGGCCGCTGGGGACCGCCCGGGCGCCGTCGGCAAGGCTGCCGGTCAACTGCCGCCACTTCACCGTGCTGCTGACCGCGATGCTGCGCGCGAAGGGCACGCCGGCCAGGGCACGGTGCGGATTCGGCGGCTACTTCGGTACCGGCAGCTTCGAGGACCACTGGGTCTGCGAGTACTGGCACGAGCCCGGGCAGCGCTGGGTCCTGGCTGACGCGCAGATCGACGACCGGCAGCGGGAGTGGTTCCCGATCGGCTTCGACGTCACCGACGTGCCGCGCGACCGCTTCCTGGTCGCCGGGCAGGCGTGGCAGCGGTACCGGTCCGGCGCGGCCGACCCGGCCAGGTTCGGGCTGAGCATGATCGGCGAGGCGGGCGACTGGTGGATCGCCGGCAACCTCATGCGTGACGCCGCCGCGCTGCGCAACACCGAACTGCTGCCCTGGGACTGCTGGGGCGCGATGCCCGGCCCGGCCGACCCGATCGGCGCCGATCTCGCCGCGCTGTTCGACCGGCTCGCCGTCCTCACCCAGGACCCGGACGCCAGCTTCGCCGAGCTGCGGCGGCTCTGCGAGACCGATGACCGCCTCCGGGTCCCGCCGGTGGTCAGGAACGACGTCCGGCAGCGTGATGAGCCCGTCTGACCCGGTCAGTTCCCTGTGACAAGCCGGGCTTGCCCGCCCGGCCGCGTGGGCAGGCCCGGGCGCCGCTACCGCAGCACGGCCACCGCTGATGCCGCGAGCTTCGACCCGCGCTGCGTCCCCAGCACCAGCATCCGGGCCCCGCGCGTGACCGCGCTGGCCGACGCGGGCTGGCCCGCCTTCCGGTAGCTGGTCGAGGACTGCTCGGTGACCGTCAGCGTCCGGCCCGCCGCCGTCTTGAGCGTGAACCCGGAGCCGGACACGCTGCCCACGGTGCCGGAGACGACGCTGCCGAACGGCGTGGTCACGGTCCGGCCGGAGGCCAGGGGCGCGAGCTTCGCTCGCGGCCCGCCGGGCACGACCTGGGCGAACGGCGGGGCCAGCCGGGCGTGCACCCGTCCCAGCCGGAGCCTGCCCGCCGCGCCGGGCGGGGCGACCTGCATCATGCCGGGAAGGACCCTGACCTGTCCCGGCCCCGCGAACGGGCGGTTCACGGTGACCGCCGACGGCGACGTGGCCCAGCCGACCGAGACCGGGACCAGGGCGCCGACCAGCGCGGCGGCGACCACCCACCCGGTTGCCGGGTGCGCAAGCACGCCGCGTGCCCTCCGGGCCCGCCCGGGCCTGCCCGCTGGCTGCTGAGGTTCGGTGACCGGTTCGCTCACGAAACACACCTTCTTACATTCCGAACGGTCTTGTCCGTCCGGCTGCCGGTAATCCGCACAGTGCCCGCCCGGGGCGGGCCACCGCCATCATCATCGGTGGCTGATCTCAGCGGGCCGCTCGGATTGCGTGTGAGTTTCGCGTGAACCGGCGGCGGGCAGGGCGAGCCGGACCCGCAGTCCGTGCGGGTGGTTGAGCGCCGCCGTGACCGTGCCGTCATGCGTGATCGCTGCCGCGGCGACGATGGCAAGCCCGAGGCCGGACCCGGGGCGCCCGGATGGCGCCGTGGCCCGGTAGAAGCGGTCGAAGATGCGCGGGAGCCGGTCGGCCGGTACGCCCGGGCCGTCGTCGCTGACCTCGACGATGACGCTGCCGTCCTGCCGGGCGGCGGTCACGGTGGCGACGGTGCCGCCGGGGGTGTGGGTATGCACGTTGGCGAGCAGGTTGTCGACGGCCCGGCGCAGCAGTTCCTCGTCGCCGGTAGCCGCGAGCCCGGGGGCGATGCGGGTCAGGAATTCCCGCTGCGGGTCGGCGGCCTGGGCCCGCTCGGCGCAGCCGGCGACCACGGCGGTGACGTCGACCGGTTCCTGCCGCTGGCCGGGGTACTGGTCGAGCCGGGCCAGCCGCAGCATGTCGTCGACCAGCCCGCTCATGCGCTGCGCCTCCAGCGCGATGCGCCGCATGGCCTCGTCCACCTGCGGCTTGCTGGCGAGCGCGCCCTGCTGGTAGAGCTCGGCGTTGGCGCGCAGCGACGCCAGCGGCGTGCGCAGCTCATGGCTGGCATCGGCGAAGAACCGCCGGGTTGCCTCCTGGCCGGCCTCGCGCTCGGCCACCGACACCTCGATGCGGGTGAGCATCCCGTTCAGGGCCGCCCCGAGGCGGCCCACCTCGGTCCGCGGGTCGGCCTGGCCGACCCGGTCGGTGAGGTCGCCGGCGGTGATGCGGTCCGCCTGCGCGGCCATCGTCGCGATCGGCCGCAGCCCGCGGCGTACCAGCCAGCCGATGCCCACGGCCACGACCAGGCCGGCCACCACCGACCCGATGATGACGATGAGCTCGAGCCGGCCCACGGCCCGGCTGACCCCGGCCAGGCTGGTGGTGGCGATGAGCATGCCGCCGCCTGGATAGGGGCCGGTCAGCATGCGCAGCTCCCCGCTCCGGTCGGTCACCGTCCAGCCCTGCCACCAGCCGTGCCGGTTGACCACGGCCGGCAGGTCCCGCCGCGCGAGCGGGATGCCGCCGATGGTTACCCCTTTGACGGTGACCTTCGGGGAGACTCCCCGCACGGTGCGGCCGGACAGGAGCGTGACCGAGAACGGCTGCAGGAGGGGTGCCCGCAGGTCCGGCCTGGCCGCAGGCTTGACGTGGCGCGGCACCTGCTGGCGGGCCGGCAGCCGCTGCCCGGGCGGGGGGCGAACGAAATGCGCGCCGCGCGGGGGCGCGGCCGGGGAAAGCGCCTGGGCCTGCCGGTACACGTTCAGGACGCTCCGGAGCTGCCCGTCGGTCTGGCTGAGCAGGTAGCCGCGGAACACGCTGACCGCGGCGAAGTCGAACGCCACCAGCGCGATCACGGTGACCCCCAGCACCCCGGCCAGCACCTTGGTGCGCAGCTGCGCCCGCCGCAGCCGGGACCAGGCCCGCCCGGGCAACCCCCGCCGGAGCCAGCCGGTCCAGCGGGCCCGCCGTGGCAGCCTAGGCCGCATCGGGACCTGCCGGGTCGCCGGGCCGCGGCAGCCGGAGGCTGTAGCCGACCCCGCGCTGGGTGTGGATCAGGTCAGGCCCGGACTCGGCCAGCTTGCGCCGCAGGTAGGCGATGTACGTCGAGACGACGGTGCTGGAGCCGCCGAAATCGTAGTCCCACACGTGCGCCAGCAGCTGCGCCCTGGTCAGCACCCGGCCCGGGTTGAGCATCAGGTAGCGCAGCAGCCGGAACTCGGTCGGCGACAGGTCGATCAGGCGGCCGCCCCGCCTGACCTCGTAGCTGTCCTGGTCGAGCCGGATGTCCGCGAACGTCAGCACCGCGCCGGCGGGACCCGGCCGGGTGCGGCGGAGCACGGACCGGATCCGGGCCGCGAGCTCCTCCAGCCCGAACGGCTTGGTCAGGTAGTCGTCGCCGCCGATGGTCAGCCCCGCGACCTTGTCTTCCCTCGTGTCGCGAGCGGTCAGGAAGATCACCGGCACCCGGCAGCCGTCCCGGCGCAGCCGGGTGACCACCTCGAACCCGTCCACGTCGGGCAGCATCACATCCAGCACGACCAGGTCGAACGGCCTCTCCCGGGCCAGTCGCAGCGCGCCGCTGCCGGTGTCCGAGGTGGTGACCGTGAATCCCAGGAACCGGAGCGAGGCGGCGACCGCGTCGCGCAGGAACGGCTCGTCGTCGACCACCAGCAGCTCGCCGCTGGCGGGGGACGGGACCGGTGCCGGGTCAATCATGGCTTCGCTCCTTCCCGGTCATCCGACCAGGCCAGTCTCGGCGCCAGATGCGGTTTTCATGCGAGTTTCATGTGAACGGGGATCGTCGCCGGCCGGCCCGTCGGGCAGACTGGGCGGGCATGGGACAGGGCCGGGACGGGGAATGGCAGCAATGGCGGGCGCGGCGGCCGCCCTCGCGGCAGATCCACCTGGACACGGCCGCGGCCGGGCGGAGCTCAGCCGAGACGCTGCGCGTCACCGCGGCGCACGCTGAGCGGGAGGCGGTCGTCGGCGCCTACGTGGCCCAGGCCGAGGCGGCGCCGGTGCTGGCCGAGGGCCGGGCGGCGCTGGCGGGTCTGCTCGGGGTCGCGGCGGACGGGCTGGCGTTCACCGAGAGCGCGACGGCGGCCAGGGACGCGCTGCTGGCGGCATGGCCGCTGCCCGCTGGCGGGACGGTGGCGGTGGCGCCCAGCGAGTGGGGGCCCAACCTGTTCGCGTTCAGCAGCCGCGGCCTGGCCCTCACCGAGCTGGCGGTCGGCAGCGACGGCGCGGTTGACCTCGAGCGGCTGGCGCGGCTGCTGGCCGATCAGCCGCCGGCCCTGGTGCACCTGACCCAGGTTGCCTCGCATCGCGGGCTGGTCCAGCCGGTGGCGGCGGCGGCCGCGCTGTGCCGCGCGGCTGGCGTGCCGCTGTGGGTGGATGCCGCCCAGGCGCTCGGTCACGCCGACACCGCCACCGGCGCGGACGCGGTCTACGCGACCAGCCGGAAGTGGCTGGCCGGGCCGCGCGGAGTCGGGCTGCTGGGCGTGTCCGAGCCCGGCTGGGAGCGGCTCCGGGTGAGCGCGTCCCCGCTCGAGCTCTCCTCCCTGCCCGACGGCACCTCCCCGGTCCGGCTGCTGGAATCGCACGAGGCCAACGTCGCCGGGCGGGTAGGCCTGTGCGCGGCGGTCCGGCAGTACCTTGCCGCCGGGCCGGCCCGGGTGCGGCAGCGGCTGGCCGAGGCCGGCCGGCTGACCAGGGAGACCCTGGCCGGGCTGCCCGGCTGGGAAGTGGTGGGCCCGGCCGGCGCCCCCGCGGCCATCACCGGACTCCGCCCGGCGGCCGGGCAGGACGTCGGCGGGGTCCGGGACCGGCTGCTGGCCGAGCACGGGATCCTCACCACCGCCTCGCACCCGGCCCGGGCGCCGCGCGACATGACCGGCCCGCTGCTGCGGGTCAGCCCGCACGTGGACGTTACCGCCGGCGACCTCGGCAAGCTCCGCGACGCGCTGGCCGCGATGAGCTGACCCGGCTCAGGAGCCGCGTGCCGGTGCCCCGATCAGGGCTCCTGCCTGGCCGCGAACAGCGCGAGCTGGGGTAGTAGATGGCTGGCAGCGGCAATGAGCCGCCGGGCAACTTCCACAGCCTCCGCTGCCTCCTCCCGGCTGGCCGTATCGGATGGCAGATGCGGGTATTCAAGTTCGTTGCGGCGGCGCCGGAGCCCTCCAAACGGCCGGAAACCGTCTCCGAACTGGGCCCGGACAGCGCGTTCGACCGCATAGTGACCCCCGCCGGTAGTGGCGCGGATACCTTGCTGCGCGAGCAGGGCAATACAGGCGAACCGGGCGGCATCGTAAGCCAGCACGTAGGCGCTGTACGGGTCGGCGGAAGCTAACCCAGCGGCGGTGGCCGCTGTCTTCTGGGCCTGCTCGAGCAGCGGCGTGCCGTCGGCCGCTGCTCCTGTCACAGGTTCGAGTTCGCTGCGGGCAAGTAGCTGCTCTATCTCGGCTTCGCCCCGCATCCACCTGCTCATGGCTGTGCCGTCCCGGCATCGGCACGTTGCTCGGCGGGCTCGTCATCATCTGGCATGAGAACCTCCACGAACGGGCCGGACTTGATCTGGTGCACGAGCGGGTCGGATGCTTGCCGCCAGGTTTCCTGGGTCCGGAGCACCGGGTTGACGGGCATCCCGAGGCGCTGTTGCGCACGGTCCGCCGCGTCATATACGTCGTCCCGGCTCGGCCGCCCGACGACCAGAACATCCAGATCGTTCGGAGGCTTTCCTGGCCGCTCCAGGTATCGGGCAGCCCAGGAGCCGAAGATCAGCACCAGATCGGCTCCTTCCAGGCCAGCAAACTCCTCGCCTACCACCTGCAACGGGCCCCAGGACAGGAGCAGCAACTCGGTCAGCGCTCCGGTGAGACGGTTGTCTGGGTTGGCCCTTACCAGCACTGAACGCCCGATCAGCCGACGCCGCAGCAGGCCCGCGTCCGTGAGGCGCTTCACCTCGCCGTGCACTGTGCTCGGAGCAGCCCCGAAGCGCTCTGCCAGGCCTGTCACGGTGTGCTCGGTGTCCGGGTGCAGGACCAGGGCGGCCAGGATGTCGGCTTGCAGGCGCGATCGAAAAATAGGCAGAAGCGCCGGAGCCGCACTTCGCATAAACCGAATATATCTTCAGCTTATCCGAATCGTCAAGCCGCCCGGTCTCTGTGTGGGGCCGGGATCGGGGCGGATGCTGGCTTCCGCCGGCCGGCCACCGGCGGCGGCCGGCTCGGCGGCCGCGGCCTTGGGCGGGGCCTGCGGCTGCGAGTCCCCGCCGCCGGTGCGCGCCAGCGGGCCGCGCCGGAACAGCAGCCCGCAGATCACCGACCCGCCCGCGAAGATGGCGGCCGTCCACCAGAAGCCCACCGTGTAGCCGTGCACGAGCGACGACTGGACCAGGGCCGGGGCAGGATGCCCGCCGATCACGGTGCGGGGATTCAGGTGCGCGGCCAGGTAGCTGGCGGTGGCCGAGGCGACCACGGTGTTCAGCAGCGCGGTGCCGGTGGAGCCGCCGAGCTGCTGCCCGACGTTGACGGTCGCCGAGGCGACGCCCGCGTCGGAGAGCGCGGTTCCGAACGTGCCGGTGTTCACCGATGGCGCGATCGTCAGGCCCAGCCCGACCGCGGTGATCAGCAGCGGTCCCAGGACGCCGCCCGCGTAGCTGGAATGGACGCCGATCCTGGTCAGCCACACCATCCCCGCGGCCGCGATCAGCAGGCCGAACCCCACCAGCGGCTTGGGCCCGGTCCGCGGCATCAGCACGATCTGACTGACGTTGGCGAACACCATCAGGGTGGCGACCATCGGCAGGAACGCGAAGCCGGTGACCACCGGCGAGAAGCCGAGCGTGTTCTGCAGGTAATAGGTGAGGAACAGGAAGATCCCGAACATGCCCGCGCTGGCGGTCAGCATCCCGAGGTAGGCGGCGCCGCGGTTGCGGTCGAGGACGACCCGGGGCGGGAGCAGCGGCGCCGGCGCCCGGCCCTGCCAGCCGGCGAACGCGGCGAGCAGCACGACCCCGGCGGCCAGGAAGCCGTAGGTGGACGGCGTGTGCCAGTTGTGGGTCGCAGCATTGGCGAACCCGTACACCAGGCAGAACATGGCCCCGGACACGAGCACGGCGCCGGGCAGGTCCAGCCGCCCGCCGGCGCGGGACGGCTCCCTGCGCAGCAGCAACGCGGCCCCGGCGAGCGCGAGCCCGGCGAAGAACAGATTCACGTACAGGGTCCACCGCCAGGACAGGTACGAGGTCAGCGCGCCGCCGAGCAGCAGCCCGATCGCGCCGCCCGCGCCCGCGATGGCGCCGAACACGCCGAACGCCTTTCCCCGGTCCCGCGGGTCGGAGAAGTTGACCGTGAGGATGGACAGCGCCGACGGCGCCATCACCGCGGCGAACGCGCCCTGGCAGGCCCGCGCGGCCACCAGCATCCCCAGGCTGGTGGCCGCGCCGCCTACCGCGGACGCGGCGGCGAAGCCGGCCAGCCCGGCCATGAACGTCACCTTGCGGCCGAGCAGGTCAGCGAGCCTGCCGCCGAGCAGCAGCAGGCTGCCGAACGCCAGCGCGTAGGCGCTGACCACCCACTGCCGGTCCACGGTCGAGAAGTGCAGCGCCCGCTGCGCGGAGGGCAGCGCGATGTTCACCACCGTGACGTCCAGCACGATCATGAGCTGGGCGAGGCCGACGACGGCCAGCACCAGCCAGCGGCGGTTGCCGGGCGCGCCGCCGCCGGAGGGCTGCTGCAGGCCGGAGACGGTTACGGGAGTCGTGTCACCAGGAGGGTTCGCTGACATGGCAGACCAATCTGGAGATAAATCCTCCGCTTCAGGTTTTCCAGGGTAGCATAAGCGGAGAAGTTGTCTCCGCTCAGCCCGTGACCGGCATAACCGTGAGGTCGGATACCCGATGCAGCCCAGCGCCGACGTTCCGGGGACAACGGACACCGCGCGGCCGCTGCGGCGGGATGCGGAGCGGAACCGGCAGCGCATCCTGCAGGCGGCCGCCGAGGTGTTCACCACCCGCGGCTTCGGCGCCACGCTGGACGACATCGCCCGCCATGCCGGGGTCGGGATAGGCACGGTCTACCGGCGCTTCCCCAATAAGGACGCGCTGGTCGAGGCGCTGTTCGTGGAACGGATCGAGGGAATCGTGGCGGCCGCCGAGCGTGCCTGCGACGACCCGGACCCGTGGGCCGGGCTGGTCTCCTTCCTGGAGCACGTGACGGCGGCGATGGCCGGCGATCTCGGCCTGCGGCAGCTGCTCATGTTCGCGACCTACGGCCGGGTGCGCGCCGCCTATGCCAGGGAACGGCTGCGGCCGATCGTCACCCGGCTGGTCCGCCGCGCCCAGCAGCAGGGACTCCTGCGCGCCGACGTGCGCCCCACCGACCTGCCGTTCATCAGCTTCATGCTGGCCACGGCCGCCGAGTACGCGGGGGAGGCCCGGCCCGAGATCTGGCGCCGCTACCTCGGCCTGATCACCGACGGCCTCCGCCCCGCCCGCGACGGCACGTCCCCGCTGCCGGTGCCCGCGCTCAGCCCGCACGAGATGGAGGCCACCATCCAGGCGTCGGCCGGCACGCGGCGGCCCGCCCCGCCGCGGGCGCCAGCCCGTGGCCGGTGACGCTTACCCGGCGTGCGCCCGCTCCAGCGCGGCCAGGTCGAGCTTGACCATCGAGAGCATCGCCTCGGCAGTGCGCCGGGCCTTCTCCGGGTCCGGGTCGCTCATCATGCCGGGCAGCGCCGACGGGATCACCTGCCACGAAACCCCGTACTTGTCGGTCACCCAGCCGCAGGCGACCTGCTGGCCGCCAGCGGACAGCCGGTCCCAGTAGTAGTCAAGCTCGGCCTGGTCGTCGCAGTACACCTGGAAGGAGATGGCCGGGCTGAAGGTGTACTGCGGGCCGCCGTTGAGGGCCATGAACTTTTGCCCGTTGAGCTCGAACTCGACCGTCATGACCGATCCGGCCGGGCCGGGGCCCGCGTCGCTGTAGCGGCTGACCCGGCCGGGCCGGGAGTCCTTGAAGATGCTGAGGTAGAAGTTCGCAGCCTCTTCGCCCTGGGTGTCGAACCACAGGCAGGTAATGAACGGATTGCTGCTCATCGAGCCTCCTCAGCTGGCGTCAGCGTCTGCAGGGCAGACGTTACGGGGACCGCGAACTCATCGGCGGCCCCCACCGGCGGGAAGCCGGCAGCACCGTGGTGTCGATCCGGCGGGCCCCCGTTCGTGTAGGGGGTGAGAGCCGCCGGGGCCCGGCGGTAACGTTCGGGAAGGGGTTTTCCGATGACCAAATACCTGCTCAGCGTGTACCAGCCCACCGCCGCCGAGCCGCCGCCGCCCGACGTCCTCGACAAGATCATGCAGGA
>JAIRTY010000062.1 GCA_031254715.1 Nocardiopsaceae bacterium
CGCCGTGGAACTGGTCCCGGTTGCGCTGCCGCCCCGGACGAAGCTCACCCACCCGGCCGTGACGAGGAGGGCGAACGCGACCACGAGGGCTGCCTTCGGCGCGCCACGCCGGGCCCGCCGGTGCGTGCCGCGAGCCTGCCCGGGTGCCCCCGCGGTCACGGTGACCACCGTCCCCGCTGCGGCTGGCGGGCACGGCGGTACTGGCGCCAGCCGAAGGCCAGCACCCGCCGGCGGCGCGGCAGGGCTCCGGTACCCGGCCCGTTCAGCCACGCTGCGACGGCGTCCGCGCCGGTATCGGCCCGGACCATGAGCCGGGTCAGTGCCAGGTGATGATCACGGGCGGCCGAGCTGAGCCGGTTGCCGACGGCGCAGGCCGAGTCATAGCCCGCCTCGCGGACCAGGCGCAGCACCAGCGGCCGCCAATAGCTGTGCGGGTAGGCAAAGCTGCGGATCCCGTGGCCCAGCACGTCGGCAAGGACATCGCGGCTGCGTGCCAACTCTGCTGCCACCTCTCGCTTCGGCAGCAGGTCAAGCTGGCGGTGGGTGTGGGAGTGGGCGCCGATCTCCACCCCGGCTGCTTCCAGTCCCGGCAGGTCCGCGCCGCGCAGCATGGCTGCCGTCGGCAGCACGGTCTCGTGTGCCCCGCCCGCCAGGGCACCGGTCGTCACGTACAGGGTGCTGGGCAGGTTCCGGGCGGCCAGGGCCGGGAGCGCATGATCGGCGAAATCGGCAAAACCGTCGTCCACGGTGATCAGAACCGGCCGCTGCGGCAGAGCGGTCTTCCCGCGCAGGCCGTCCAGGTACTGGGAAACGGTGAGCGCCTCCCGCCCGCTGGCCATCACCAGCTCGAGGTGGGCCGCGAAAGTGGCCGGGCTCACCGCGAACGGGGCGATCCAGCTCGGCGGGTCCGCCGATACCGAGTGGTAGAGCAGGATGGGAACGGGACCTGTCATGACGTCCTGAACCCCCGGCCCAGGTCGACGGCGGCCGCACCCGTGCACAGCGACGCCAGGATGACCAGCACGATGGCCGGGTCCAGGATGCGGCCGATGGCCACTGCTTCCGAGACGATCGCGGCCAGGCTCAGCCCGAGCGCGACCGACAGCACCGCCCGCTCCAGGAAGCTCCTGAGCGGGAGCAGCCGGGCCACGGCAGCGCCGGGGCAGACCAGCGTGAAACCCAGCACCACGAGGAAACGGAACGGGTCGTGACCGGCGATGGCCGTGATGCCCAGAGCAATCCAGCCCGAGGCCGCGAGCAGGAGCGGGATACCCCGCCGGGAGCGGCCGGGCGGCTGCGCGCCCGTGCGGCCGGCAGCTGGCGGCAGGCGGGCCGGCTGGGCAGGCGAGCTCATCGGCCGGCGCCAAGCTGACCGCTGGTCGCGGCCGGGGACAGCTGCATGACCACGGCATCGCGGTTGCGGAAGGCGATCCGGTATTTGCCGGACGCCAGCAGGTCGCGGGTGATGCGGGCAACCGTGCCCGGCGGCCAGGTGCCGGTGAGGCTCTGTTGCTCTTCCTGGCTGACGGTGAGGATCAGGTACGCCTGCCCGTGGTCCTGCTTCATGATGCGGGTCACGGCGTCCACCGGATCCCGGACGGCGGCGCGGCTGAGAGCCGGCGGGCTGTCAAGGAACCCGTACGTGTACCAGTTGTAGTGGACGAAAGCCCAGGGAAAGTTGCTGTTGGCGGCCACTATCTCGGCGCCCGCCGGCGCGGTGCGGTACAGCCACTGCGCCGCGCTGACCTCTGCGGGGGTGAAGTAGTTGATGGCCTCCGAACCGTAATTGGCGAGGGTGAAGCCACCCGCCAGGGTCAGGCTGACGGCTGCGAGCGCAAGGCAGGCCCTGACGCCGCGGCCAATCGCCGGGTGGGGGAAGAACGTCGCGGCGGCAGTGACGGCCATGAAGGGAAGGGCAAAGAGAAAGGCCCGGAAAATGATCTCGCCGCCATAGCTGTTAGCCGCCACCGACGGAATGGCCGCCACGCCCAGCAGCGCGGTTCGGTTCCAGGACCTGCGCGCGGGTCCGTAATGGTACCGGCGGTAGCGAAAGAAGCCGGCCACAGCGAGGACCACTATCGCCGCGCTGAGGAGCCTCGCCCCCCATTCAACGATGACCTGGTCGAACGGAATCTGTGTGCCGCCGACAAGGTGGGACGAGGTGTTCCCCAGCGGCATGCCAAGGCCGGCGAGGAGCTGGGCGCTGTTGGCCGTGAGCCAGGGCCGCGCTCCGTACAGGATCCAGTCGATCGTGATGGCCGCCATCAGGACCGGCAGCAGGACGGGCCGCACCTGCCGGAAGACGGCAAGCACCGTGAGCGCTGCGATGAGCATGAACGGCGTCAGCTGATGGCTGGAGGCGATGGCCACCATCAGCGGAAACATGCAGGCGACGAGGGCGAGCCGGGCGGAGTCAGGCAGCGGATCCTCGGCTTCCAGGGGCGGAATGTCGACCGAGAGCAGCGGCCCGGCCGGAACCGTCTGGGTCAGGTCCGGCCGGGTCCGCGCCCGGCGGGTCAGCATCCGCCAGCCGGCACGCATCGTCGTGGGGGCGGGCATGCTGGCGCGGGCGCGGCGGCCGTCGCGGCGGCGCTGCCTGAGGACGTGCGGATGCCAGAGCCACCGCAGGCACAGCGCGAGGACGGTCAGGTACAGGAAGAAGGTGAAGGCCTGCGGCGAGAAGTAATCCTGGCCTACCCAGTTGCCCAGCTCGAAGAGCCAGGCCGCGGTCCAGATATGGCGCCGGTCTGACGTGAAGGCCCGGGTAATGAGGATGATGGGCCCCAGCCACAGCAGGTCGTTGACCGGTAGCGCCCAGGAGGCATAGCTGAGGGCGGAACTCTGTCCGCCGCCGGTGGTGAGAAAGGAGCTGAGCGTGAAGAACCCCGGCCAGCCCTGGTAGGGGCCCAGAATCCCGCCCAGATTGAAGACGACACCGTGATGGGAGATGAAATCGATGACGCCGATGTGTTTCCAGGACCAGGAATAGCGCAGCGTCCCGTACAGGATCACCGGTGTGGCGTGCAGGATGGTGACCAGGGTGACAAGGTGGCCGGCGAGCACCCCGCCCCTCGCGGCCGGCCTCATCACGGCGAGGCAGAAGCTCAGGATGAGCAGCCCGGTCGCGGCCCAGAAGGTAGCCGGTAGCGCCGGGATCAGGCCCAGCCCGGAGGTGCTGATCCCGCCGGTGCTGGCCTGTGCCAGCGAGGCACCCCAGAGGGTGATGGACAGGCAGAGCCCGGCCCAGGGGATGGCGGCCGGGCTGTCGGCCCAGCGGGCGAGACGGCCGATGGCGCCGGATTCGCCCCGGCGCCCGCCGCCGGTCCGCCCCGCCAGATACCCGGCAGCAGCCACCATGACCGCGCCGACCAGCGCAACGGCAGTCAGCAGGTCGGCCAGCTTCCCCCGGGCCGCCCCCGCCACTGCCTTGGCCAGGGCCCTCGGCACATCCGAACGCAGGTAGCTGCGCTCGGATGTCAGCGCGCGCCGGGCGCCGGCCAGGTCCGCCACCGTGGCCTTGGACAGGCCCTCCGCGTAGCACCGTGCCCACAGGTAG
>JAIRTY010000080.1 GCA_031254715.1 Nocardiopsaceae bacterium
CGGCTCCCAGCGACTCCCCCAGCTCGGCGATGGCGCGCGCCCGCACCACCAGGTCGGTGGCTGCCTGCGCGGCGGCCTCCTCCTCGCTCGGCTCGTCGCCGGTGAGGTCCAGGGTGAGCTGCCCGGCTCCGGGCGCGGCAGCGTCGCGGAGCTCCTTCCCCAGGTACCGCAGCGACAGGTCGGCCAGGTCGAACGAGCGCTGGCCGGGCAGGGCGAGGTAGGCGGCGAGCGCGGTGTCCATAGTGAGCCCGGACAGCTCGAGCCCGCGGGCCGCCAGCGCGTGCAGCGGTCCCTTGGCGTCGTGCATGGCCTTCGGCGGGCCGGTGCCGGCCAGCCAGTCGGCCAGTGCCTGCTCGTCCTCCTCGGCGAGTCCCACCGGGTCCAGGTAAGCACCGGCCCCGTCGGGGGTGGCCAGGGCCAGCCCTGACATGATCCCGGTGCCGCGGCCCCAGCTGCCGGCGACCGCGAGGCCGGCACGGCCGGGCGCGGATCCGTGCTCGGCCAGCCAGCCGGCCACCTCACCGGTCCCTGGGCTGGCGATCTCGACCTCGAAGGCCTGCCCGCCCGCCTCGTCCGCCTGCTGGGCGGCGGCCGGTGCGGCTATCCCGTTCGGAAGCGTGCTGTAGAGCCGGTCTCGCAGGACCCGGAACTGGAGCGTGTCGAACAGCTGGTGGATCTGCTCCCGTTCCCACGGGACGGGCCGCAGGTCCTGCGGTCCGGCCGCCAGCGGGACGTCCCGGGCGAGCTCGGTGAGCTGGCGGTTCCGCAGTACGTCCGCCAGGTGCTCGCGGAGCCGGTCGCCGGCCTTCCCCTTGACCTCGTCGACCCGGTCCACCAGCCCCGCCAGCGAGCCGAAATCGGCGATCCACCGGGCCGCGGTCTTCTCCCCCACGCCCGGGATGCTGGGCAGGTTGTCGCTCGGGTCGCCGCGCAGCGCCGCGAAGTCCGGGTACTGGACCGGGGTGAGGCCGTACTTCTCGGTCACCGCCGCCGGCGTGAACCGGGTCATCTCGCTGATGCCGCGCCTGGTCATCAGCACCGTCACGTGGTCGTTGACGAGCTGCAGGTTGTCCCGGTCGCCGGAGACGATCAGGACGTCAAGCCCGGCCTCGGTGGCCTGCGTGGTCAGGGTGGCGATGATGTCGTCGGCCTCGTAGCCGGCCGCCGACAGCCGCGCGATCCCGAGCACGTCGAGCACCTCGAAGATGAGGCTGAGCTGGCTGCGGAAGTCCGCCGGGGTCTCCCGCCGGGTGGCCTTGTACTCGACGTACTGCTCGTGCCGGAAGGTCGGCTCGCTGCGGTCGAAGGCGGCCGCCACGTGCGTGGGCTGCTCGTCCCGCAGCACGTTGATGAGCATGGCGGTGAACCCGTACACGGCGTTGGTCGGCTGCCCGGTCGTGGTCGAGAAGTTCTCGATCGGCAGCGCGAAGAACGCCCGGTAGGCCAGCGAGTGCCCGTCGAGCAGAAGCAGCTTGCCGTCGGCGGCCGGAGCGTCCGTGCTGGCCGTGCCGGGTGCGGGTACCTGAGTCGGCTTCGTGGCCACGCGGGCAGTCTAGTGGCCTGCTCGGACACTGGCAGGCACCCAGCGCGGCCGGTCCTGCCGCGCTGGGTGCCTCAGTTCAGTGACTGCCTGTGCTCAGGAGCTGAAGGCGAAGATCGTCTCGGAGTTGAGGGTCTTGCCGGGGCCGAGCACGGTCGAGGGGAAGTTCGGCTGGTTCGGCGAGTCGGGGAAGTGCTGGGTCTCGAACGTGTAGGCCTGGGTCTGGCGGTAGATGTGACCGCTGATGCCGACCAGGGTGCCGTTCAGGAAGTTGCTGGTGTAGAACTGCACGCCCGGCTGGTCGGTCCAGACCGTCAGCTTCCGGCCGCTGCCCGGGTCAAGGGCGGTGGCCGCGAGGTTGAGGCCGTCCGGCCCGGTGCTGGCGGCGGTCTGGTTGTTCAGCACCCAGTTGTGGTCGTAGCCCTGCGCGATCAGCAGCTGCTGGCAGGACAGTGAGTTGGGCTGGGTGCAGTCCTCGATGCCGGACGCGATCGTCCGGGGCTGGGTGAAGTCGAACGGCGTGCCGGCGACCGGGTCGATCGCGCCGGTCGGGATCTGGGTGCTGTCGGTCGGGGTGTAGCTGTCCGCGTTGATCATGATCGGCTGGTCGGCGGCACTGCCCGACCCCTCGCCGGCCAGGTTGAAGTAGCTGTGGTTGGTCAGGTTGACCACGGTGGACAGGGCCGGGTCCTGGTTGGTCGCGGTGTAGTGGATCCGGAGGTTGCCTGCGTTGTCCAGGGTGTAGGTCACGACGACCTTGAGCTGGGCCGGGTAGCCGGTGCAGCCCTGCGGGCAGCCGGGGCTGCCGGCCGGGTGGCTCTCGTCGGCATTCGGGCTCACGAGCGTCAGCTGGACGCCGGCCTCGCTGCCGCCGCCCAGGTGGACCGGCTTGTCCGCCCAGATGTGGTTGCCGAAGCCGTTCAGCCCGCCGTGCAGGCTGTTCACGCCGTTGTTGATGGGCAGCGTGTAGGTCTGCCCGTTCAGGTGGAAGGTGCCCTTGGCGATCCGGTTGCCGTACCGGCCGATGGTCTCGCCGAAGTACGGGCCGCCGTTCGCGGTGACCGGCGGGCTGTCCTTCTGGACGTAGTCCTGCAGCGTCTTGAAGCCGAGCACGACGTCGGACTCCGCGCCCTGGCGGCCAGGGACGTCGATCGACTGCACGATGCCGCCGTAGGTGAGGATCCTGACCCGCATGCCCTGGCAGTTCGTCAGGGTGTACCGGAACACGTTCTCGGTCTTGCCGGTGTAGGGCTCGGTGGCCTGGCCGAACGGCTCCTTGCTGACGGTCGGGCCGCCGCAGCCAGCGCCCGAAGCCGCGCCCTGCCGTGCCGCGGAGCCCGGGGATCCCGGCGCGAAGGCCATCCCCAGCGTGCCGGCGACGGCAAGGGTGAGGATGCCAACCCCTGCCATCCCCGGGCCTGACCAGCGCCCATTCCGTGTTAGCGCAAACAATGATCTCATCGAGTCCCCCTCCTTGGGATTCCGCTCTAGCGGCATTGTCGGTACCAGCGCAGGCGAAGTCACGCGGTTACGGAAAGAAGCCATGACATTTTGATACTGGCGGCCTTGATCATCATCATTGACAGCGCTAATGATCAAGCTGGTCGCGGATTTGGCTATGATCACAGCCGTCGTCGGACGTTAAAGCGGCGCAAATTATGACAAATACGTATCAACTAGGGCTGAGGAGGAGTGCCCGTCCTCCGCGGCGCGCCCGGCGGTGCGCATCGCCGGCCCGGTGCCCGTGCGACCGCTTGGCCGCGCCGGGCTCCCGTGCCCGTGCCGCCCCGGTGCCTGTCCGGCCAGGCAGGAGACGCGCGCACGGAAACGACGGCGGCGGCCGGACGGAAAGGTCCGTCACTCGGCGTACATTCGCGCTTCCGCTAAGCGTCACGGAAACGCTTCGTGACCAGACGTTTGCCTCATATCGTCCAGTGAATGACAGCCGCTTTGCGCCGCACGCCCACGCCTCGCTACCGTGGTGCAGAGGGCCCGGGGAAACCGAGTAGAGAACATGTCAGCCCGGGGAAGGCTGACACGGCACCAAAGGTTCCCCGGGCTCCCGGCTGTCCGCCCCGGCCGGCCCCCGCGTTCAGCCGGCCCTCGTCTCCAGCCAGCCCTCGCCTTCAGCCGGTGCCGGGCTCCGCCGGGAGCCGGCCGCCGAGCACGGCCTCGGCGACCGCGCGCATCGTCACCCGCCGGTCCATCGAGGTCTTCTGGATCCACCGGAACGCGTCCGGCTCGGACATGCCGTGTTCCGACTGCAGCCGGCCCTTGGCCCGGTCGAGCACCTTACGTAGCTCGAGCCGTTCCTGCAGGGTGCCGACCTCGGAGGTGAGCGAGGTCAGCTCCTGGAAGCGGCTCACCGCGATCTCGATCGCCGGCACCAGGTCGGCCTTGGTGAACGGCTTGACCAGGTAGGCCATGGCGCCCGCGTCCCGGGCCCGTTCCACCAGTTCACGCTGCGAGAACGCGGTCAGGATCACCACCGGGCAGAGCCGGTCGGCGGCGATCTGCTCGGCCGCCGAGATGCCGTCAAGGACCGGCATCTTGATATCGAAAATGGCCAGATCCGGGCGGAGGCGACCGGCCAGCTCGACCGCCTCGGCGCCGTCCGCGGCCTCCCCGGCGACCTCGTAACCCTCTTCTTCGAGCATTTCCTTCAGGTCGAGCCGGATCAGCGCCTCATCCTCGGCAATCACGACGCGAACAGGTTTCTGGCTCACTCCTCGAGCCTACCGAAACCGGGAAGACCGTCCCCGGACCTGCCCGGCCCGCCGGGGATTCCGGGCCGATGACCGAGGTGCCGGGTGACGCCTGCCGGGGCCAGGGGACTCCCGCTGAGTCACGCCCGCGCCGCCTAAGCGCGTGACCGGTTGCCGGAGGATGGTGCGCTGCTTCCCTGGCGCGACCCGGCGGAAGTCGCTGAGGTAGATCTCGTGATGCTTGCCGGCCATGCGCAGCCCTTGGGCGGGAATGAACTCGTCGTGCAACCGGGCGAGCACCTCGGCTTCGCTATCGAAGGACCCGACGTGCAGCGTCTGCACACAGCATCCCTCAGCCAGTGTCTCCAGCCGGACGTCGCCGAGACGCGCTGGCGGCGTCTTCTTACCGGCCTGCTGGACGGCGGCGGCGAACCTGGCCTTGTCGATCCACTCCGGCGCCATGAGCATCAGCGTCCAATCCCACCGGGACTTGTCCCGCGCCACGGTGAACGTGGCCATGTCCCCGGCCCACCACAGTCCTTCCAGCGGCGGGACGACGTAGTCGCGCCCGAGGTCTTGCTTACTGGCGAACTTGAGCTTGTACGCCACCGGGTAGAGCGCCTCGACCGCCTCGGTGAAGGCGGGCGGGGCATTGGGGTCGCCGTGTCCGTCGATCATGAGGTACTGCATGTCAGGCACCTCAATGATCCGGAACCGGCCGCGGTGCGCGTGGTAGCAGTCGAGTGCCTGCTTGAAGTCGGTCTTGTCCGTCATCGGGCACCTGGACTCGAACGGCGAGCCACGTCCTTTCTGTCTCCAGCCGGCTCGCAGCGCCTCGCCTGGGCTGCTGTCGCCGGCAAGGCATGAACCAGGCCGCCGGTTCTGCGGGCCGGGGGGTTCGGGCCTGGGTGTATCGGGTGCCCCGGGTGGGACTCGAACCCACACTGCACGGCTTTTGAGACCGCGGACTCTGCCAATTGGTCTACCGGGGCGCGACGGGCCGCACGCGAGCCATGTGGCCCGGATCAGCGCTCAATTTACCTGGTTCCGCGCACCCCCCGGAAGCCGCCGCGGCGGGGCCGGCGACGTCGGCGGCGTCAGGAGTCGACGGCGTCGCCGATCCGGTGGACGCGCAGCCCGTTGGTCCGGCCGGCGGTGCCCGGCGGGCTGCCGGCCACGATCACCACCAGGTCGCCCCGGTTGCAGCGGCCGATCTCCAGCAGGGCGGCCTCCACCTGGCGGACCATATCGTCGGTGTGCCGCACCTGCGGAACCAGGAACGTCTCAACGCCCCAGGTCAGCGAGAGCTGGCTGCGGGTGGCCGGCTCGGTGGTGAACGCCAGCAGCGGGATCGGTGACCGGTACCTGGCCAGCCTCCGCCCGCTCTCTCCCGTGAGCGTGAACGCGACCAGTGCCTTTGCCCCGACCACCGCGCCCACCTCGGTGGCTGCCCTGGCGATGGCCCCGCCGGTGGTGCTGGGCGGCGAGGCCAGCGGCGGGGCGGCGCAGCCGGAATCGTGCTCGGCAGCCGCGACGATGCCTGCCATGGTGGCGACGGCCTCGGCCGGGTACCTGCCCACGCTGGTCTCCGCCGACAGCATGACCGCGTCCGTGCCGTCCAGCACCGCGTTCGCCACGTCGGACACCTCGGCCCGGGTCGGGCGCGGTGCCGACAGCATCGACTCCAGCATCTGGGTGGCCACGATCACGGGCTTGGCGAGGTCGCGGGCCAGCCCGACCGCCCGCTTCTGCACCATCGGCACCTGCTCCAGCGGCAGTTCGACGCCCAGGTCGCCCCGGGCCACCATGATCCCGTCGAACGCCTCGGTCACCTCGCCGAGCCGGGACACCGCCTCCGGCTTCTCGATCTTCGCGATCAGCGGCAGCCGGGCGCCGCACGCGTCCATGACCGCCCTGGCCGCGTCGGCGTCGGCCGGCTCGCGCACGAACGAGAGCGCGACCAGGTCCGCCCGCAAGTCCAGAGCCCAGCGCAGGTCGGCCTCGTCCTTGCTGGTCAGCGGAGGCGCGCTGACCCGGACCCCGGGCAGGTTGATCCCCTTGTGATCGGACACGGCGCCGCCGGTCAGCACCCGGGTGCGCACCTGGCTGCCGCCGGCGCTGAGCGTCTCAAGCACCACCCGCCCGTCGTCCACCAGGATGCGGTCCCCGGCGCGGACGTCGCCGGGAAGGCCGGCGTAGGTGGTGGACACCGGCCCGGCGTCGCCGGGCACGTCCTCGGTAGTGATCAGCAGTTCCTGGCCCGCGGTCAGCGTCACCGGCCCGGCAGCGAACCGCCCGAGCCGGATCTTGGGGCCCTGCAGGTCCGCCAGCACGCCCACGCTGTGCCCGGCGGCGTCGGCCGCGCTGCGGACATCCCGGTAGGCCGCGAGATGGCCGTCCCTGGTGCCGTGGCTCAGGTTGAGCCTGGCGACGTCGAGGCCGGCCGCGACCAGCGCCGCGACCCGCTCCGGGCCCGCGGTCGCGGGTCCCAGCGTGGCCACGATCTTCGCCCGGCGCGTCATCACGAGCTCCCTCCGCTTGCTGATCAAGCAATTGGCGCAGTCAGGTGCGCACCGATCGTTTGATCATCCTCTCCCGGGACATCACACGGTCACGACAAGCAGTGGTCTATACCAATCTAGGACCCTCGTCGGCCAGCATGTGACCTGGGTAACAAATCGTTCACGAAGGATGCATGCCGCCATTACCCCGCGCATTACCCCCGCGGCCAGCCCGCGGCGAGTTAAGATACATCGCGATATCGCGCCGAGGCCGGGAAGGGGACGGGACGCCATGGCCGAGCTTGACCGCACCCGGGCATCGGACCAGGAGCGGGACGCGGCGGTCGGCCGACTGCAGGCGGCGTTCGCCGACGGCCGGCTCGACGACCAGGAGTTCGACCAGCGGATGCGCACCGCGCTGACCGCCCGCACCCGCGCCGGCCTGTCCGAGCTGATGACCGACCTGCCGGACGAGGCGCCGGCCCCGCTGCCGGTCAGCCCAGGGACCCGGCCGGGCCGGTTCGCTGTCACCTACAAGAGCACGATCAGCCGGGCCGGCCGGTGGCGGGTGCCCGAGCGCTACACCGCCGTGGTCTACAAGGGCGAGGGCTGGCTGGACCTGCGGGCGGCGGAGCTGACCGCGCCCGTCACCACGATCCGGGCGGTCGCCTACAAGTCCCGCATCGGCATCCTGGGGCCGCCCGGGGTGCGGGTCGAGACCGGCGGGCTCGGCGTCTCCACCGGCGTGGCCGCAGGCGGTCAGCCGCCGGGCGGTTCCGCCCCGGTGGTCCACGTGCAGGGGTTCAGCTACAAGGGCAGTGTCGAGGTGACCAGCCACCCGCCCGAGCGCTGACCGGCCCACGCCGGCCGGCCCGGCGCTGATTCCCGGACGCGAGCCGTCCGCTGCCACGGCCGCACGCGCCCGCGGGCCAGGCATTCCCCGAACGGGAGCCGTCGCGGCCGGGGCCGCGCGCTACGCCAGCGGGCGGGCCGTCGGCGGGATCGGAGCCGGCAGCGTGGTTCCGCCGGTCAGGTACCTGTCCACGGCGGCCGCCGCCGAACGGCCCTCCGAGATCGCCCACACGATCAGCGACTGCCCGCGCCCCATGTCACCGGCGACGAACACGCCGGGCACCGAGGTCGCGTAGGAGCCGTCCCTGGCCACGTTCCCGCGCTGGTCGAACTCGACGCCGAGGCCGGCGAGCAGGCCTTCCCGCTCGGCCCCGGTGAACCCCATCGCGAGCAGGACGAGCTCACAGCGCAGATCCCGTTCGGTACCGGGAACCGGCACGAACCGCCCGTCCCGCATTTCCACCTCGACCATCCGCAGCGCCCGCACCCGGCCGGAACCGTCGGCGAGGAACTCCTGCGTGGACACGGCGTAGACGCGCTCGCCGCCTTCCTCGTGCGCGCTGGAGACGCGGTAGATCATCGGGTAGGTGGGCCAGGGCTGCGCGTCAGGCCGCTGCGCAGGCGGTCGCGGCATGATCTCGAGCTGGGTCACCGAGGCGGCGCCCTGCCGGTGCGCGGTGCCGAGGCAGTCCGCGCCGGTGTCCCCGCCGCCGATGATCACCACGTGCCTGCCGCGGGCGCTGATCGCCGGCTCGCCGCCGTCCCCGGCCGCGACCACCTGGTTGGCCAGCGGCAGGTACTCCATGGCCTGGTGGACGCCGGCCAGGTCCGCGCCCGGCACCGGCAGTGGCCTGGGCACCGTCGCCCCGCCGGCCAGCACGATCGCGTCATGCCCGGCCCGCAGCTGCGCCGCGGTCACGTCCGCCCCGGCATTGACGCCGCACCGGAACTGCGTGCCCTCGGCCCGGAGCTGGTCCAGCCGCCGGTCCAGGTGCCGCTTCTCCAGCTTGAACTCGGGGATCCCGTACCGCAGCAGGCCGCCAGGGGCGTCGGCGCGCTCGTACACCGTGACCGCATGACCGGCCCGCGTGAGCTGCTGGGCGGCGGCCAGGCCGGCCGGGCCGGACCCGATCACCGCCACCGTCTTGCCGGTGCGCGCGGACGGCGCTGGCGGGCGCGGCCGCACCCAGCCCTCGGCCCAGGCCCGGTTGATGATCTCCACCTCAACCTGCTTGATCGCCACCGGTTCTGAGTTGATGCCGAGCACGCAGGCGCTCTCGCACGGGGCCGGGCACAGCCGCCCGGTGAACTCGGGAAAGTTGTTGGTGGCGTGCAGCCGCTCGGCCGCCTCCGCCCAGTCCTGCCGCCAGACCAGGTCGTTCCACTCCGGGATCAGGTTCCCGAGCGGGCAGCCCTGGTGGCAGAACGGGATGCCGCAGTCCATGCAGCGGCCAGCCTGCCGTTCCAGCGGCGCGGCGCCGAACTCGGCGTAGACCTCCCGCCAGTCCTGGATCCGCACATCCACCGACCGGCGGGCGGGCAGCTCACGCGGCGTGGTCAGGAACCCTCGCGGATTACCCATGCCGTTCCTCAGCCTTCATCACGAAGTCCTCAGCCCCCTCAGCGGTCCTCAGCCGTGCGCCACGGCCATCACGGCCTCGTTGACGTCTCGGCCCTCCTGCTCGGCGCGCCTGGCTGCCTCCAGCACCCGCCGGTAGTCCTTCGGCATGACCTTGGTGAACCGGCGCGCCGCCGTCTCCCACCCGGCCAGCAGCGCCGTCGCCACCACCGAGCCGGTCTCCTCGGCGTGCCGGGCGACCAGCTCCCGCAGCAGGGCCGTGTCCGCGGCGTCGGGCGGTTCCAGGTCGGCCAGCTCGCTGTTGACCCGCGCCGGGTCCGCGTCCAGCAGGTAGGCGACGCCGCCGGACATACCGGCCGCGAAGTTCCGCCCGGTCCGCCCGAGCACCACCACGGTCCCGCCGGTCATGTACTCGCAGCCGTGGTCACCGGTGCCCTCGGCGACAGCGGTGGCGCCCGAGTTCCGCACGCAGAACCGTTCGCCGACCACGCCGCGAAGGAACACCTCGCCGGCGGTCGCGCCGTAGAGGATCACGTTCCCGGCGATGATCTGGGTCTCTGCCGCGAACGGCGCGGCCTCGTCCGGGCGGACCACGATCCGCCCGCCCGACAGCCCCTTGCCGAGGTAGTCGTTGGCGTCGCCGGCCAGCCGCAGCGTGATGCCGTGCGGCAGGAACGCGCCGAACGACTGCCCGGCGCTGCCGGTGAGCTTCAC
>JAIRTY010000179.1 GCA_031254715.1 Nocardiopsaceae bacterium
ATCACCCTGCGGGTCATCTCGGGGGTCAGGTCACCGGGGGTCAGGCCGGTGCCGCCAGTGGTGACCACCACGTCGTAGCCGTCGGCGACGGCTTCCCGCAGCGCACCCTCCACCGGGTCGCCGTCGGCGACCACCAGCGGCCCGTCCACGCTGCATCCGGCATCGCGCAGCAACCCGGCCAGCACCGGGCCCGACCTGTCCTCGTACACCCCGGCCGCGGCCCGGTTGGACACGGTCACCGCCAGCGCCCTGATCATGGCCGCCGCCAGCTGCCGGTCTTGCCGCCGGACTTGGTCTCCACCCGGACATCGGTGATCACCGCGGCCGGGTCGATGGCCTTGATCATGTCGATGAGGGCCAGCGCGGCCACCGTGACCGACGTGAGAGCTTCCATCTCGACCCCGGTCCGGTCGGCGGTGCGCACGGTCGCGGTGATTCCCACCCCGTCGCCGGCCACGTCGAGGTCGACCGCCACCTTGTGCAGCGCGATCGGATGACACAGCGGGACCAGGTCCGGGGTGCGCTTGGCGGCCTGGATGCCGGCGATCCGGGCGACCGCGAGCGCGTCGCCCTTCGGCACTTCCCCGGCCCGGAGCGCGGCGATGGCCGCCGGGGCCAGCAGCACCCGGCCGCTGGCGGTCGCCTCCCGGGCGCTCACGTCCTTGCCGGACACGTCGACCATGCGCGCGTGGCCGCTCTGATCAAGGTGGCTGAGGCCGGGGCCGGCGTCTGTCATGGCAGCGAGATTATGTCGGCGCTCTCGCCTTCCTCCATCCGGGCCACGTCCTCCGGCACCACGATCAGCGTGTTGGCCTGGGCCAGCGACCGGAGCTGGTGCGAGGACTGCCCGGTGAGGGGCATGACGGTGCCGTCGGCGAGGTTCAGCACGCCGCGCAGGAACGATCGCTTGCCCGCCGGGGACCGGACCGGGCGGGCAAGCACGGCGCGGCCGGAGTCGGGCGGGGCCGGCGCAAGCCCCTGCAGCGCCAGCAGGGCGGGCCGGACGAACAGGTGGAACGACACGAAGGCGCTCACCGGGTTCCCCGGCAGCGTGAAGATCGGGGTCTTGGCGTGGCCGAGCAGGCCGAACCCCTGCGGCATACCTGGCTGCATCGCGACCTTGCGGAACCGCACCGTGCCCAGCCCGGTCAGCGCGGCCTTCACCACGTCGTGCTCGCCGCCCATGCTGACGCCGCCGCTGGTGACGATCAGGTCGGCGCGGCCGAGCCGTTCGTTGATCGCTGCCAGCACGCTGCCGGTGTCGTCATCGATCCGGAAGCGTTCCGCCACCGCACCTGCCTGCCGGGCCGCGGTCGCGAGCAGGTAGCTGTTGGAGTCGTAGATCCGGCCGGGGGCGATCGGCTCGCCGGGCTCGGCCAGCTCGTTGCCGGTGGCGATGACCACCACCCGGGGCCGCGGGCGCACCGGCGCGGTGCCGTGCCCCCCTGCGGCCAGCAGCGCGACCTGGGCAGGGCCGAGCCGGGTACCGGCGGTGAGCAGGATCTCGCCGGCGGGCACGTCATCGCCGCGGTGGCGGATCGCGTTGCCCGGCGGGGCCGGGCGGTAGAACTTCGCCTCCCCGGCCGCGCCATTGGTCCACTCGACCGGCACCACGGTGTCCGCCCCGGACGGCATCAGGGCGCCGGTCATGATCCGGACGCAGGTGCCGGGCGCGACGGTGATCGCCCGGGTGTCGCCGGCCGGTATCTCGTCCGCGACCGGCAGCGTGACCGCGGCATCCGGGGATGCGCTGGCAATGTCAGCCGCCCGGACCGCGTACCCGTCCATGGCCGAGTTATCGAACGGGGGTAGCGGCGTGGTGGTGGCGGCGTTCTCGGTGAGGACGCCGCCTTCCGCCGACTCCAGCCCGAGCCGGACCGGGGCCAGCGGCTCGATCGTGGCCATGATGTCGGCCAGGTAACTGTCGACCGGCTCCATGTCGCTGGCCTGCCCGTCGCGGGCCGCGTCTCCGGCGGCCGCCGCGCCGCTGGCCCGGTCCCTGGCCGCGTCCATCACAGGTTGTCGACGAACTTGCGGAGCCAGGGCACGAACTCGGCTGCCACATCGGGCCGCTCGCAGGCGAAATAGACCATGGTGCGCAGGTAATCCTGCTTGTTGCCGGTGTCGAACCGGCGGCCGCGGAAGAGCACCCCGCGGACGGTCCCGCCGTCGTCCGGGCTCATGGTGGCCAGCGTCTTCAGCGCGTCGGTGAGCTGTATCTCGCCGCCGCGGCCCGGCGGGGTGCGCTCAAGCACGCCGAACACCGCCGGGTCACACACGTACCTGCCGATGATGATCCAGTTGCTGGGCGCGTCCCGCGGCGCCGGCTTCTCGACGAGATCGGTCACGATGGCCACGTCGCTCTCGCCGGTCGGCTCGAGGGCCGCGCAGCCGTAGGAAGACACCTGGTCGGCGCCGACCTCCATGAGCGCGACCACGCTCCCGCCGTAGGCGGCCCTGACCTCCAGCATCCGCCGCAGCAGCGGATCCGCTGGATGGATGAAATCGTCACCAAGCAGGACGGCGAACGGCTCCTGCCCGACGTGGCGGGAAGCGCACAGCACGGCGTGGCCGAGCCCCCTGGGCATGCCCTGGCGGACGTAGTGCATGGTGGCCAGGTCGGCGGATTGCCGGAT
>JAIRTY010000185.1 GCA_031254715.1 Nocardiopsaceae bacterium
CTACGGGATGACCGGATCGGTGGGCGACGCGGAGGACATCGTGCAAGACGCGTTCCTCGGCCTCACCCGGGCGCACCAGGCGGGGACCACGATCACCGATCAGAAGGCGTACCTGGCGACGGCGGTGACACGGCTGGGAATCAACTACCTGAAGTCGGCGCGGGTGCGGCGGGAGACGTACGTCGGAGATTGGCTGCCCGAGCCGGTCGTCGTGCCCGCCGACAGCCCGGCCGAGCACGCCGAGCTGGCCGACTCGCTGTCCATGGCGTTCCTCGTGTTGCTGGAGGCGCTCTCGCCGGTGGAGCGGGCGGTGTTCATGCTGCGCGAGGTGTTCGGGTACGGCTATCCGGATGTCGCGAGGATCACCGGCAAAACTGAGGTGAACTGCCGGCAGATCTTCGCCCGCGCCAGGCAGCGCATCGCCGCCGGAGGGCGGGCGCCGGGCAGCGCGCCGCACCCGGCGCGGCAGGCGGAAAGCGGGGAGCTCGCCCGCAGGTTCTTCGAGGCCGCCACGGGCGGCGACATGGACGCGCTGCTCGACATGCTCGCACCGGACGTGGTGCTCCACGGTGACGGCGGCGGCAAGGCGCAGACGATCGGGAGGCCGCTAGCCGGCCGGGAACGGGTCACGCGGCTGTTCGCCGCCATGTTCCGCCGGGGCCGCCTGCTCGGCATCTCCCTGCGGCTGGCCTGGATCAATGGGCAGCCGGGCGGCGTGGCATACGACGCCCAAGGGCGGGTGGCCACCGTGTTCGGACTCGACGTCACCGACGGATTGATCCAGGCGATACACGCCGTGGTCAATCCCGACAAGCTCCGTCATATCGGCCCGGTGTCTGATATCGCGCTGCGCGACACAGATCAACAGATGAGGGGAAACCGATGAAAGACCTTCAGGCCATCGCCGACCGGGTCGAGATCGAGGCACTGCGCGGCGAGTACAGCGACGCGGTGATGATGCGCGACTACGACCGCGTCGCGTCGCTGTTCACGCCGGACGGCGTACTGCGGATGCCGAACGTTCCCGTCAAGCTGGCGGGCCAAAAAGATATCCGCGCCTGGGGCGACCGGGTGCCGGAGTTTGTCGATTTCCTGCTGCAGACCACGCACCCGGGCATCATCCACTTGGATGGCGGCACCGCGTCCGGCCGTGCCTATATGCACGAGATCGGGCGCGGACGGGACGGCAGGTCGGAGATGCACCACGCCATCTACCACGACCGCTACCAGCGAACCGGCGATGGCTGGAAGTTCACCGAGCGCGTCTACGAGGTCCGGTACCACGACACCAGTCCGCTGACGGGCTCGCCGCCTCACGCGGCAGGGGCGCCCGCTGGCCCGCCGCCCGGACCCTAGTCCAGGTCCAGGTCTAGGCCCAGGACGAGGCCGAGTGCTGCGACGTCCACCGGCCGGCCGTATCCCGCTCGGGCGGCGGCGGGCCGGGCGGCGCCGTGATCTGGTACCGGGTATCAGGTGGGTCAGTCAGCAGCGGCCCGGCCCCGGCCCGCCTGCCGCGGCGGGCCATGCTCTCGGTGGCCGCCGCCACGGCCGCCTCGCGTACGTCCTTGACCCCCAGCCGCAGCATGGCCGCGAGCATCAGGTCCGGCCACGGGGCGCCGCGATGCACGTCCTCGGGGCAGAGTGCCAGGTCGACCAGCCGCCACCAGCCGAGGGCGTCCAGCATCTGGCCCAGCAGGCGGCGGGACAGGCAGGAGACCACGCACAGCCGGATGCCCGCGTCCCGGATGCAGCCGATCGCTTCCTCCGCGCCCGAGGCCGGGACGCCCCCGGCGCGTTCCCGCCAGGGCCGCAAGGTCCGCTCGGCCGCCGGCGCGGCCGCCTCAGCCTGTCCCGGCGCGTCAGGGAACAGCGCGCGGAAAGCCTCCACCGGAGGCTGCCCCCGTGCCTGGTGAACGCGCACCATGCTGCGCGTGTAGGCGGCGGTGCCGGGGACGATGCCCTGGGTGGCGCACGCCTCGGCGTACGCCCGCTCCATCAGGCCATCGTCGGCGGCCAGGGTCCCGATCAGCTCGCAGCAGACGAGCGAGGCTGCGATCGGCCTGCTCATCTGCTCACCCCCGTCTGCCTCAGCGCTGGAGGGCGACCCCTCGGAACATCCCGCTTACGGAGCATGCCCCGGCGTCAATCGTCGCTGGTGGTGGCTTCCGTCCACAGGTCAAGCTCGGCCCGGTCGGCCTGGACCTTCCGCCAGACGGCGAAAATCCCGAGCCCGGCCAGCGCGAGCAGGAGGAGCTTCTTCACGATGCGAACCCCTTCACGTTGGCGGCGCGGATCCTGGCCCGGGGGCTGGGTGCCAGGTTCCTTGAGCTAATGCAGGGTATCAAGCTAGCCCGTCAGCGGGGCCTGGCGACGCGAGTCTCGTCCCACACCGGAACATCGGATTCGTAGGCGTCACCCGCCGACCCGAACACAACGAACCGGTCGAACGACCGCGCGAACCACCGGTCGTGCGTCACCGCCACCACCGTCCCTGCGAACGATTCCAGCCCCTGCTGGAGGGCTTCCGCGCTGGCCAGGTCAAGGTTGTCGGTGGGCTCGTCGAGCAGCAGCAGGGTCGCGCCTGACAGCTCGAGCAGCAGGATCTGCAGCCGCGCCTGCTGGCCGCCCGACAGCGTGCCGAATGGCTGCCGCGCGCAGTGCTGCAATTCGTACCGCGCCAGCGCCGCCATGGCCTCATTGGGCAGCATGGCGTGCTCGGTCATGAGGATCTCGGCCGGTTCCCGGCCAGCCAGGTCCGGCCGGACGTGGGTCTGCGCGAACAGCCCGGGCACCACCCGCGCCCCCAGCCGGGCCGTCCCGGTGTGCGCTACCTCATCCCCGCCGAGCAGCCGCAGGAAGAACGACTTGCCCGACCCGTTCGAGCCGAGCACGGCCACCCGCTCGTCGTACCAGATCTCCAGGTCAAACGGGTTCATCAGCCCGGTCAGCTCCAGCTGCTCGCAGATCACCGCCCGTTTCCCTGTCCGCCCGCCGCGCAGCCGCATCCGGACGCTGCGCTCCCGCGGCGCCAGTTCCGGCGGCCCGGCCTCCTCGAACTTGCGCAGCCTCGTCACGGCTGCCTGCAGCCGTGAGGCCATGTCAGAGTTGTAGGAGGCCTTCTGCCGGAGCATCCGGACCAGCCGCTTCAGCTTCTCGTGCTCCTCGTCCCAGCGGCGGCGCAGCTCGTCCAGCCGGTCGATGCGGTCCCGGCGGGCCTGCGCGTAGCTGGCGAACCCGTCGCCGTGCACCCAGACGCTGCCGTCCTCGACCGTGATGATCCGCTGCGCGCAGTTTGCCAGCAGTTCCCGGTCGTGGCTGACCAGCAGCACGGTCTTGGGCGTGGCCGCCAGCTGCTCCTCCAGCCACTGCTTGCCCGGCACATCCAGGTAGTTGTCGGGCTCGTCCAGCAGCAGCACCTCGGCCGGCCCCCGCAGCAGCAGTTCCAGCACCAGCCGTTTCTGCTCGCCCCCGGACAGCGTGCCCACCTCGCGCCACCGGAACCGGTCGTACCCGGCCCCGAGCGCCGCCAGGCAGCACGCGTCCCACAGCACCTCCGCCTGGTAGCCGCCTGCATCTCCCCATTCCGCCAGCGCCGCCGCGTACCGCAGCTGCGCCGGCTCGTCATCGGTTTCCATCATCACCAGCTCGGCCGCGTCCAGCCGCGCCGCCGCCTCCCGCACCCGCGGCGCGGAGACGGAAAGCAGCAGATCCCGAACGGGCGAGTCACCCCGCAGGCCGGCCGCACCCGTGTCGCCCGTCCCCCGCAACCCCCCGATGCTCTGCTCGCCCGGGGGGACGACCCCCCGCAACCCCCCGATGCTCTGCTCGCCCGGGGGGACGACCCCCCGGAGCCCCCCGATGAATTGCCTCATCACGCCCAGCCCGCCGGAGACGGTGACGGTGCCGGACTGGGCAGGAAGGTCACCGGCCAGCATCCGCAGCAGCGTGGTCTTACCAGCACCGTTCGGGCCGACCAGGGCCGCCGTCGTGCCCTCGCCCACCCGGAACGAGGCGTCGTCGAGCAGCACCCGGCCGTTAGGCAGGGCGAAGCTCACATGCGCCACCTCGGCGTGTCCCACGCCAGCCCCCTGCCCGCAGCTCCCGCTTTCCCGCGACAGTAGCCGGGAGGGCGCCGGTCGGGGCAACCCGATTTCCGCCGGCCGACCCTGCGACCGGGGCGGGGCTAGGTGCGGGTGCGGACGGCGTCGCGGCTGGCGGGCCGGCGGTGGCCGGGCTTGGCCAGGGCGGCGGCCAGCTCGTCCAGCGCGTGCACGGTGTGCCCGCTGACCACGATGTCGCAGTAGGGCCAGGCGGCTGCCATCCCCCCGGCCAGCGGCCGGTACTGCTCGCTGGCGGTGCGCGGGTTCACCCAGACGATCCGGTGCGCGACCCGGGACAGCCGTTCCATCTCGCGGCGCAGGACGGCCGGGTCGCCGGTGTCCCAGCCGTCGGAAATGATCACCACGACCGCGCCCCTGGCCATGCCACGGCGGCCGTACTTGTCGTTGAACTCCCGCAGCGACTCGCCGATCCGGGTCCCGCCGGACCAGTCCGGCGCCGTGTCGCCTGCCCGCTGCAGCGCCAGCAGCGGCCGGGTGTGCGCGAGCGTCCCGGTGAGCCGGGTCAGCCGGGTGGCGAACGTGAACACCTCGGCCTCGGCGCCCCCGGCGGCGCAGTACAGGAGCTGGAGCATGGCCCGCGCATACGGCTCCATGGACCCGGAGATGTCGCACAGCACCACCAGCCGGCGCGGCTCCAGCGTGGGCGCCCGGCGGGCCAGCCGCACCGGGTGCCCGCCGGTCCGGCGGGCCTGCCGGAGCGTGGTCCGCAGGTCGGTGCGCCGCCCGCGGCGGGTGCTGCGCTGCCGCCGCGACCGGCGGTGCGGCACCGACAGCGTGAGCTTGCGCATCAGCCCCGCCAGCAATAGCAGCTCGGCCGGGGTGAGCTCGCCGAAGTCCCGGCCCGCCAGCCGTTCCGCCGCGCTGGCCAGCATCGGCCGGG
>JAIRTY010000214.1 GCA_031254715.1 Nocardiopsaceae bacterium
CTCCCGCTGCGACAGCTCGTGCCGGAGGGCGGCGTATTCGGCGAAGTCGCCGCGTTCGCAGGTCATCGCCCGCGCGTACCCGTCGAGCGCCTCCTGGCTGCGCCTGAGCTGCCGGGCGATCCCGACGACGGCGCGGTCGGCCTGGAACTGGGCGAACGAGGATTCCAGCAGGCTGCGCGCCCGCTCCCGGCCGACCTGGCCGACGAGGTTCACGGCCATGTTGTAGGAGGGCCGGAAGCTCGAATTGAGCTGGTAGGTCCGGGTGCTGGCCAGGCCCGCGACGGCCGCCGGATCGACCCCCGGGTGCCAGAGCACCACCGCGTGGCCCTCCACGTCGATGCCGCGGCGCCCCGCCCGCCCGGTGAGCTGGGTGTACTCCCCCGGGGTCAGCTGGACGTGCTGCTCGCCGTCCCATTTGTCCAGGCGCTCGAGCACCACGGTCCTGGCCGGCATGTTGATGCCGAGCGCGAGCGTCTCGGTCGCGAACACAGCCCGGATCAGGCCCGCCGCGAAGAGCTCTTCCACCACCTCCTTGAAGGTGGGCAGCATGCCCGCGTGGTGGGCGGCGACGCCGCGCTGCAGGCCGGTCAGCCACTCTCCGTAGCCGAGAACCGACAAATCCTCGTCCGCGATGTCCGCGGTCCGGCGCTCGGCGACCGCGGTGATCGCCTTGGCTTCCTCCGGGGTGGCCAGCCGCAGCCCGGCGTCCAGGCACTGCCTGACCGCGGCGTCGCAGCCGGCCCGGCTGAAGATGAACGTGATGGCGGGCAGCAGGCCAGCCGCGTCCAGGCTGCCGATGATGTCGGGCCGGCTGGGCGGGCGCGGCCGGGGCGGGCGGCGGCCGCCGCGCACCGGCCGGGCCGGCGCCCTGCGCTCGGCCCACTCCGCGCGCCGGGCGATCCGCAGCAGTTCGGCGTTCACCTGCGCCTTGGCCGCCGGGCCGGTGCCGGTCTCGACGAACAGGTCATACAGCAGCCCGTCCGCCAGCATGTGCTGCCACAGCGGCACCGGTCGGTGCTCGTCCACGATCACGGTGGTGCCGCCGCGGACGTCGGTCAGCCAGTCGCCGAACTCCTCGGCGTTGCTCACGGTCGCCGACAGCGCCGCCACCTGGACCGACTCCGGCAGGTGGATGATCACCTCTTCCCACACGGCGCCCCGGTACCGGTCGGCCAGGTAATGGACCTCGTCCAGCACCACGAAGCTGAGCCCGGCCAGCGTGGGCGAGCCCGCGTAGATCATGTTCCGGAGCACCTCGGTGGTCATCACCACCACCGGTGCTTCCCCGTTGATGCTGTTGTCCCCGGTCAGCAGGCCGACCCGGGCCGCGCCGTAGCGGCGGACCAGGTCGTTGTACTTCTGGTTGGACAGCGCCTTGATCGGCGTGGTGTAGAAGCACTTGCGGCCCTGGCCGAGCGCCAGGTGCACCGCGAACTCCCCCACCACCGTCTTCCCGGAGCCGGTCGGGGCCGCCACCAGCACCCCGTGGCCAGCGGCCAGCGCGCGGCAGGCACGCTGCTGGAAGTCGTCAAAGGTGAAGTCGTACAGCGCCTCGAAATCGGCGAAACCATCCGCCTGCCGCTTCCGGAACGCCGCGTAACGCTCGGCCGGGGCGGACATGCCCCCAGCCTAGGGGATGCGAATTACTGCAGGTTGTCGGCGTCGACGCTGTCGTCGAGGTCCAGCGGCGAGATCTCGTCGTCGGACAGGCCGTCGTACATGGACGGCCGCCGCGCCCGGCGCCGGTCGTTCGCCCAGGTGAATAGCTCAGCGAGCTCGATCAGGACGACGCAAGGGACCGCCAGCAGCAGCATGCTGAACGGATCCGGGCTGGGGGTGGCGACCGCTGCGAACGCGAACACGCCGAAGATCATCACCCGGCGCCACTTCCGGAACCGGGCATGCGTGATCACGCCAGCCAGGTTGAGGATCACCATCACCAGCGGCAGCTCGAACGCCAGCCCGAAGATCAGCAGCATGGCGGTGGCGTAGCTGAGGTAGGTGTCCACGGTGAACACCGCGGCGACGCCGCCCGGGATCATGTGGATGAAGAAGCCCATGGCGTGGCCCATGGCGAAGTAGGCGAACACCGCGCCGATGCCGAACAGCGGGACGGCGCTGCCGACGAACGCGTACGTCCACTTGCGTTCCCGCGAGTACAGACCGGGCGCGATGAACGCCCACAGCTGGTACAGCCAGACGGGGGAGGACACCACCAGGCCCACGATGAACGCGATCTTCAGGTGCAGGAAGAACGCATCGAACACCCCGGTCACGACCAGTTGGTGACCAAACCCGCCGTGGCACTGGTGGTGGCCGTTTACCACGATGCGGCAGTAAGGCTGTTGCAGGAATGTCCAGATCGGCTTGAAGAAGATCCAGCCGAGCGTCATCCCGGCGGCCAGCCCGAGCAGCGCCTTGAGCAGCCTGGCACGCAGCTCGCGCAGGTGTTCGAACAGCGGCATCCGGGCGTCGGGGTTGTCCACGTTGCCCCCGGGTCGCCGTGGCCCGGGCACGTTCGGCTGCCCGGGCGGCTCGGCCGGCTCGCTCATGGCTGGGCGGTGCTAGCCGGGCTGGTTCGTGTGCTGTGCCTCGGGCTGTGGTGCGCTGGCCGCTCCGGCGGTTTCGGCCGTGCGGGCCGTCTGCGGGGCGGCCAGCTGCTGCGGCGGGGCCGCCTGCGCCTGGGCGTCATCCTCGCCATTGTGGTCGCCGCGCAGGCTCGACGTCTCTGACTTGAATATGCGCATGGCCCGGCCCAGCGAGCGGGCGCTGTCAGGCAGCTTCTTCGCGCCGAAGAGCACGAGGATCACTGCCGCGAGGATCAGCAGGTGCCACGGGCTGAGTTCACCAATCATGTCCGTCCCTTGCTCGGGCTCCCCGCCTGGCGGCGGTGCTTCCGATGTTTCATGCTACGCTCTCGGGCGACTTGGGGGAACGAACACGTCCCTGGGCTGCGCATACTGCGCCAGGGCAGCCCCCGCGGCCTCGCTGACCTCCGAGGCCAGGGCCGCGGGCTCGGTGAGCCGCCCGTCCTCCCCCAGCCCCAGCAGCAGCCGCCGCACCCAGCGCCGGTCCGCGGCCCGCAGCACCACCCGGAGCCGCCCGTCCCCCAGCTCGGTGACTTCCTCGCACGGGTAGTACTCGGCGACCCAGCGCCCGGCGGCCGCCAGCTCCAGCACCACCCGCAGGTCATCCGGCGCCGGCCGGTACAGGCCCCGGTCCAGGTCCACTGGCTGCGCGTGCTGCGGGATCTCGGCGGCGTCCGGCAGCACCTCGATGCCGAGCACCCGGTCGGCCCGGAACAGCCGCACATCGTCCGCCCGGCGGCACCAGCCCTCCAGGTAGGTCCGCCCCTCCACCACCAGCAGCCGCATCGGGTCCACATCGCGCTCGGTGGCCTCGTCCCGGCCCGGGACGTAGTACTTCAGGTGCACCCGGCGGTCGCGGGCGAGCGCGTCCTGGAGCTGCCCCAGCACGCTGCTGGCGGCGATCTGGTCCAGCTGGACCGCGACCTGGGCGCTGGGAGCCGCCGCTTCCCCTGCCGCCGCCTCCAGCTTGGCGATGGTGCGGCTCAGCGCCGAGCCGCCGCCCGGCTCCTCGCTCTCGGCCAGGCTGCCGACGTCGGCGAGCATCCGCAGCGCCACCAGCAGCGCGCTCGCCTCGTCCACCCCCAGCCGGAGCGGCCGGTCCATCGGCTCGGCCTGGCTGATCTCGATCTCGCCGCCCTCGTAGGACAGGTCGATCGGGCAGTACGGGTCCGGCGCCCGCAGCTCCACGCACCACAGCAGGTTGAGGTCGTCGATCAGCTCACGCTCGGTCACCCCGAACGCGGCCGCGGTCTCCGGCAGCCCCACCACCTGCCGGCTGATCACGTATGGCACCAGGGCGAGCAGCCGCTGCAGCCGGTCGCCGCTGGTCCGGCCGGTGCTGGCCCGGGGGGACGAGGCGGACGTCACGCGAGCGCCCCCTTCAGCCGGGTGATCACGGCATCCCGCAGGTCGGCGGGCTCGGCCACGATCACGTCCGGGCCGAACGAGGCCAGATGCCCGGCGAACCAGCCGGTCTCGCCGAACGGCACCTCGACCTCGTCCCAGCCGTCCGGGCCCGGGCGCTGCCCGAGCGCGCGCCGTCGCAGGCCGAATCCCGCGCCCGGCCGGACCCGCAGCACCGCGGTCTGCTGCGGCGGTGGCGGCGCGGAGTCCCAGTCGGCGACCAGCTCCCTGACGTCCTGGCCGGCCGGGACGGTGACAGAACCGGGCGGGCCGGTGAACTCCACCGGGCCCTCGATCCGGCTCAGCCGGAACACCCGGGTGGCGTCCCTGCCGGTATCGTGACCCGCCACGTACCAGCGCCCGCGCCGGTTGACGACCCCCCATGGCTCGAGCTGGCGGCGCTGCGGGTCACTCCGCCCGGCCGCCCGGTAACAGAAAGTAACCGGCCGCCGGTCGCGCACCGCTTCCCACAGCGCGCTGAACGAGGCCTCGCCCGCCAGCAGCCGCGGCTCGATCCCCGGCCGGACCGCCTCCTCGGCATCAACGCCCGCCGCGCGCAGCTTGAGCAGCGCCCCGGCCGCCGCCCCGGCCAGCTCGGCCTGCCGCCACACCCGGGCCGCCACCGCGAGCACGGCTGCCTCGTCCGGCGCCAGCCGGATGTCGGGCAGCATGTAGATCTGCCGCGGGATGCGGTAGCCGGGCTCCTCCTCGCCCGCGGCCCCGGTCTCGAGCGGAATCCCCAGCTCCCGCAATTCCTCCTTGTCCCGCTCGAACATCCGCTTGAACGCGTCGAACGAGTCCGGGTAGCCGGGGACCGCCGTCCTGATCTGGGTCGCGGTGAGGTAGCGGTCGGTCGCCAGCAGGCAGACGACCAGGCTCAGCAGCCGCTCGGTCTTCCGTTTTGACATGACCGTCCGTCTCCCCGCCGGGGTTCCGGTTGACCCCCAGGGCCGCAGGTTACCCTGCCGGAGTGATCCAGTGGCGGGAGGGCGTCGTGACCGCGCTGCGGCGGGAGTGGCGCGGCGCGATGGAACTCGACGTGGCCACCGACGATGGCCTGATACGTGCGCTTTCGTACCCGGCGCTGACCGGTCGGCCGGCCCCGGGCGACCGGGTGCTGCTGAACACCACGGCGCTGGGGCTGGGGCTGGGCACCGGCGGGTACGCGTTCGTGATCGCGATCCCTGACCGGCTGCCGTCCGGCCCCGGGCCAGCGGGCCACCTGGTGAAAGCCAGGTACACGCCGCTGCAGGCGGTCGTGGCCGGGGCCGACGAGCAGGGCTCGCCCTACCATGAGGCGCTCAGGGACGCCGACGACCTGGGCGGCATGCCGGTGGTGGTCGCCGACCTGCACTCAGCCCTGCCGGCCGTGCTGGCCGGGCTGCGGGCCACCAGGCCGGCCAGGGCCGTCTACGTCATGCTCGACGGCGGCGCGCTGCCCGCCTGGTTCTCCCGCACCGCCGCCGGGCTGCGGGAGGCCGGCTGGCTGGCCGGGACCGTGACCACCGGCCAGGCCTTCGGGGGCGACCTGGAGACCGTGACCGTGCATACCGGGCTGCTGGCGGCCCGCCAGGTGCTGGGTGCCGAGGTGGCCGTGGTGGCGCCGGGTCCTGGCAACCTGGGCACCGGCACCAGGTG
>JAIRTY010000219.1 GCA_031254715.1 Nocardiopsaceae bacterium
TTCCGGCTACCGGTCCCCGCCGTCGCCGCCAGCGCGCACATCACCGAGATCGGGTCCGGCGGGCTCCGCCGGACCCGCATCTGCTGACCAGTTTTCATGATCGTGATGGTTCAGGAGGGTCGCCGGCCGACCAATCCCACACGATCACGGATCTCGAGAAGTCCCGGACGATGACACCAACCAAGAACCCGCTAAACATACTAAGCGACGATAGGATTAGTTAGTTTAGCGGGTTCTTAGGAGGTTCCTTGCGCAGCTTCGCAGATCTAGACGCGTACATCGGGCGGGTGCCGTCCCGCGTCGTCACCCGGCTCGGCGCAATCGATTTCGGACGGGGCTCGGAGGCGCTCTACCGCGACCAGATGCCAGGATTGCTTACCGAACTGGCAGATCGCGCTCGCGTCGAGAGCATCATTGCGTCATCCGCGATAGAAGGCGTCGTGGTGGCGGACGCAGCCCGAGCCGAGCGAATCATCAACCGACGGGCCGCCACGCTGCGTAACCGGAGCGAACAGCAACTCGCCGGCTACCGCGATGCCCAGGACTATCTGTTCCGGCAGGACTGGCGCCCGCTGAACGCCGGCTTGATCCTGCACTTGCACCGGCTGCTCTTCGCTCACACGCCCATGGCGGGTGGCACTTTCAAGACCGAGGACAACCTGGTTGTGGACCGCTCACCCGGCGGCGGAGCAACAGTCCGCTTCAAGCCTGTGCCCGCTGCCGCGACACCGTTTGCCGTCGACGACCTCATCGACCGCTACCAGCGGGCCCTTGCTACTGGCGAGCACCATCCAGTGCTCCTGACCGGCCTGTTCATCCTCGACCTGCTCGTCATCCACCCCTTCGAAGACGGCAACGGACGCGTTGCCCGCCTGCTCGCCAATGCCATGCTCGCCCAGCATGGCTACACCGTTGGACGCTACGTGAGCATCGAGCAGGCTGTCGCAGAGTCGGCAGACGCCTACTATCAGGCGCTCCTGGATTCAACCCACGGCTGGCACGAAGGCACTGCCGATCCATGGCCCTGGCTTGGCCACTTCACCAGCCTGATCGTCAGCGCCTACACCGTCTTCACCGATCGGGCAGCCGCCGCCAGGACCCCAGGAACCAAGCAACATCGGATCCGCGAGCACGTTCTGCGTCACGCACCAGTCACCTTCCGCCTCGCGGACATCAGGACCGCCGTGCCAGGTGTCAGTGACCAGACCATCCGGCTCGTCCTGGAACAACTCAAGAAAGAGGGAAAGGTGCGGGCCGACGGCAGCGGTCGCTCTGCAACGTGGACCCAGACGAGTACCGGAACAGGATGAGCCGGACTGGCGCCGCTGGCTCAGGTCGGCCCGCGCGGGCGGATGGGAGCGGTGCGGCCGATCTCCGATCAGGATCGGCGTAATGACTGAGTCGAAAGCGGCCGGGCTGTACTTCTGCCGCATGGCGCCCAGCACGCCTGTGCCGCTTGACTCGTTGATCAGGTCACTGAGGACGGTGTGGGGCACCGGCCGATTCCACGATAGTTCCTCATGCACCGACCGTGCGAGCTGCTCCAGGCGCGGGTGCCCGGCCGATTCGGTGACGAAGACCAGCGCCGAGTCCGCGATGTTCATGCCGGGATCATAGGCGGAGCAGGCGCTGGCGGAGCGAGGCCTCCAGCCGGGAGGCGAACCGGGCATCCAGGGCCATGCCGTCCAGCACGCCTGCCTCTGCCAGCCGCATGAACGCGGGCTGGCCCGCCCTGGCCTTGGCGGTGATCGCGTCCGCGCACGCATCGATCATCGGCGCGATGGTGGCGGGCAGGGCCGCCCGGCCGGCGCGGTCCAGCTGGTAGCCGTCGGCGAGCGCGGCCGCCCGCTCCAGCCGGTCCGGGATGCCCGGCCAGCCCTGCTCGCGCAGCGCCTCGTCCGGCTGGAGCGGCGCGAACTGCCACACCGCATAGCCGGCGTCCCATAGCGGCTGCGAGACCCAGGCGCCGTCCCAGTCGACGAACGCGACCGGCAGGCCGTCGGCGAAGACCGTGTTCCTCGGAGCGATGTCACCGTGGCAGACAAGCTGGCCGGGCCCGGGCAGCGGCGGTCCCTCCGGGAACGGCACCGGCGGCCGGTAGCCGGCCACGACCTGGTGATAGCGGCGCAACAGCGCACCGGTTGCGCGCACCGCCTCGGCGGTGACCAGGTGTTCCTGCGACGGGTCCGGCGACCAGCCCTCGATCCAGCTCACCACGCTGCGCCCGCGCTCGTCGCGGCCGAGGAAGCGCGGCGCCCCCTCGAAGCCGGCGTCCGCCAGGTGACACAGCAGGCCGGCGGCGGCGGCCGAGGCCGGGCCGTCGGGGCGCCGGACGGTGTGGCCCACCCGGACCGCCCCGGTGATCAGGCCGCCCAGCGGGATCTCCCGATCCGTTCCCGGCACCTGCCCGCCCCTCTGCTCACTGCTGGCGCGCAACCAGGTTCCCGCCCCGGCCCGCGGCTACCACAGCATAGGGCCGCCCGCCCGGCGGCGAGCAGCTCCAGGATGCTCCGCCGGACCGGATCGCCGAGAACGTCGAACGCGTGCACGCCGCCATAATCCCAGTGTTAGCTTATATAAGTCAATCCTGATATTCGAACGGCCGCCGTCGCCACCAAGCGGGCTGCCCTGTGCTGTGGTGGCCGCGGGCCGGGGCCGGGAACCTGTTCGAACGGCCGCCGTCGCCGCCGAGCGGGCGGCCCTATGCTGTGGTGGCCGCGGGCCGGGGCGGGAACCTGGTTGCGCGCCAGCAGTGAGCAGAGGGGCGGGCAGGTGCCGGGAACGGATCGGGAGATCCCGCTGGGCGGCC
>JAIRTY010000265.1 GCA_031254715.1 Nocardiopsaceae bacterium
ACCAGTATCGCCCACCAGTCTTCCCAGGTAAGAGCCCGGTTTTCCGGTTACGGCAACCGGGCTCAAGATCGTTTGACCGTAGTTTGACCGTGAGAATTTCCGGCATCCAGCGGCCCCGGGCGTGCCAGAGCGGTGCTTGGCGGCACCGGGCTGGACCGATGACCGCCCCTTAGCGATGTGGGCCTGCCCGAGGGGGCGGTCTGACGGCGCGGCGGGGTCTTGGCGCTACGTGCGCGGGATCGGCCGGGTGAGGCTGAACTGGTTCGGGGTGCCCTGCCAGGGGTGGCTTGGCTGACTCGGAGCGCGCGAGATCCGCAGGCGTCCATGTCCGTGGCTGCCGTCGCGCGCCGACCTGGCCCAGCCCCGATGCCCGGCTCCGGAGGTCAGCCGAAGCGGCGCGCAGGTGTCCGGCCGCCATGTTGGCGGCTGTAACTTGCGCGGCGCGCTGCTGGGCTTGGCGCAGCTCCGCGACCGCGGCAGTGAGGGCCGCCAGGTTGCCGATAAGCGCGAGGACCGCGGCGGGCGCACCTCCGCCTGGCTGCTCCATGAGGGCCAGTGTCCGCGCAGCGATCCGCAGGCGTGACCCCGCTGCGGTGCGCTGCGGGATACCGCCGAAGGGCCCGCGAGCAGCGCGGTCGTAGGCGTCGGCGGCGCACCGCAGCGCTCTGTTGTTCGTGACCCTGGCAGCCGAGCGGAGCGCGTCGGCCGCCGCCCACGCCGCGTCCGCCGCGCGGCCCGGGTCGCGCCGCGCGCAGTGCCGGACGTGCTCCGCGGCGTGCTCCGCTTGCCGGGCGGCATGCGCGTAGATCGATTGCCGCTCCCCCGCCGTGACGCGGACGGCGGCGGGTCGTCCCGCGCTTGCCCCGAAACGGGGTGCGCGTCGGACGGCCTGCTCCGCGTCTCCGGGGTCCTGTCCCCAGCGACCGTGCAGCTTGGGCAGAGTCAGATCGGCGGCGAGCTTCCCGCCGCCGTACCAGATCACCCGCCGTGGCGGCTCCGGTGATGTGGCAGGCCGACGGCATAGCCGGTCACCTGGACTGGTTGCCGGGTGCTGTACCGCTTGCGAACCAGAACATCGGTGGCCGCGAGCTGGTCGAAGAACTCGCGTTCCGTCCGTGCTGCAGCCGCGGCTTCGCAGACGTGGCGCCGGAGCGTGACGCGGGGCGGCTCCTCCCATCCGCGCCGGGCTGCCTGCTCCGTCTTGGCGCGAGTCGGCCGCCTGGCAGCGGTGCGATCCGCGGGCGCGTTCCATCCTGGCGGGCCAGGGTGGCCACGATGTGGGTGTGATCATTGGCGTGGCGGACTGCCACCCATCTCACCCCGGCTTCGCCGTTTCGAGGCGCAAGTCCGGTGCGGTGCATGACGTCGGCCGCCACGCATGCCCACTCGGCGTCGGACAAGACCCGGTCCCCCGGTGCCGCACGGATGGCGCAGTGCCATACCGGCGTGTCGCATCCCGGCCGGGCGAGCGCGGCCAGCGGCTGCGCGAGCAGCCCAGCCAGGCGCCGGAGATCCCTGGAGCCGCCGAGACGACGATCCGGCTCCAGTTCGGCCGGATCGCTGAATCCAGCGATGAGATGCGGATCGATGTGCTCATTGGCCCGCCCGGGACCGTGCAGAGTTAAAGCGTGACAAAATCCGGCGCTGCGCGGCTTTCAAAGACACTAAATGGCAAGGAGGATAACGTGTTAGTAGGATTGCCGTATGAGCCTGTTGCGGGTAGAGCTGTTCTACGACGATGAGGCCAGCAACTGGCACTATCGTGTGCCGGCCCTGCACATCAACGGCGGCGGTACCGCCACCCGCGAAGAAGCCGAACGCGACAGCCTCGCGGCCATCGAGTTCGCGCTGCAAGGCGACCCCGGCGACTACGATCCAGGCGCCGAAACCCTCACCCTCGACGTGAGCGTCGCGCCGGCCGCCTGACCACCCGGGAAAGCCAGTTCGCCGTCAGCCTGCGCTGCGACGGCCGCGGACCTTGGCGAGAGCGTCGAGGGCGGTCTCGTCGGCATCCGGCAGCGTGTGGAGGTACTTCTCGGTTGTCCGGAGGCTGCCGTGACCCAAGCGTTCCTTGACCACCTGGAGGTCGGCGCCACCTGACAGCAACCAGGACGCGTGCGCGTGCCTGAGATCATGAAACCTCACGGGCCGGTCGATCCCAGCAGTCTCGAGCGCGGGCTTCCAGACACGTGCGCGGAACCATCCGCGCGGAATGTGGCCGTCGGTGTCGAGCGTCCGCCCGCGCAGCCCAGCTACCGACAGGGATCGCCAGGGTTTTCACCAGTGATCCCTAGGTACCCCAAACGTACTCTCTTGGCAGAAGTCCGTTTCCGGCAACCAGATAGGTCAGGGCCACGTGGAACTGGGGTTCATCGCATGGTCACACATGGCCGAGACAGCCAGAAGCGGAGCAAGAGGATCGTGAAACGAAGAGGTTCTAATGGCCGAGGGGATAGGTAGCCGCAGGCAGGGGGGCGAGGTCGGAGATCAGTACGACCCGCTTGGTAGACATCTCGATAATCCCGAACGTTTTCAACAGTGTGCGCAGCGCGCCATGCCTATATTCTTCTCATCCAGGCTAAATGTCTGGGTGGTAAGCCGACTAGCGGACGTGAAGAAGGTCCTCCGGGATGGGCAAACATTCTCGTGCGCCAATGTATTGAGACCGCTCACGCCGCTGAGCCCTCGTGTGTTGCCTATCCTCCTCGCCGGATATCCTCTCGTTCCGGTATTTCGCGTAATGGATGGAGAACAGCACAGGCGGCAGCGGCAGCTATGGGCGGACGGCTTCGGGCCTGACCAACTGGAGGGGATCAGGGGTTACCTCACCAAACGTGCTACATCGCTGGCCGAAGACATGATCGCAGGAAAGCGCCCTGCTGAGTTCATGGCTGCTTACGCGAATCCGCTGACCATTTCGGCCATCTGTCAAATGATTGGGTACAGACCGGAACATCATACTGCAGTGGGTGAGGACACTGCGAAGGCTGCAGCGCTCGCCATGGGTCATCTCTTCCTTTCGGACGATGAACAGGTCGAGGCCGCACAATCGTGGGTGCAGTGCCAGAAGCTGATAGGTCGCTATATCGCTGAGCGGATGGTTGAGCCTGGCGATGATCTTATTGGCGAAGCAGTGAGAGCCTACGCGCCCAGCGGTGCTCCAGTGACTGAAGATCAGGAGGCCGAGCTGGTCGCCTCAATTTTCGGAGTCACCTTGGCTGGCCACGTCACCTCGTCGGCGCTGCTCGGCGACGGCGTGCTGCGACTGCTCGAGCACCCCGAGCAATGGCGACTGCTATGCAACCAGCCGCAATTGATCCGCACTGCTATCGAGGAGATTGCCCGTTTCTGCAGTCCCGGTCACATTTTCCTGAGGAAAACTACCAGGGACACCACACTGGCCGGGCAAGAATTGCCTGCTGGGGCCGAGGTGGCAGTTTTGCTGGCTGCTGCGAACAGAGATGGCGCTGCCTTTGACCGGCCAGCCGAACTTGATATAACGCGCAGACAGCGAATCGGCCATGTCACGTTCGGATATGGGCCGCATTTCTGCCTCGGAGCCGGTCTGGGCCGCCTTGAGCTCGAGATTTCCCTGCGCATTCTCACCGAGCGCCTCCCGACACTTCGGCTCGTGCCAGGTCAGCCATCAACCTCCCGTCCGTGGCTCGCTCAGAAATGCCCGTTCACTGTGCCTGTCACCTGGTAGGTGGGCGGGGATGCCGATCAGGCGGTTGCTTGTCCGGAGGCCGAGGACGCCGGTTCCGTGAGACAAGCGTCACGGTCCTGAATGTTCTATTCGATCGCAAATCCAAAGTAAGGCTGATCGGGCTGGCCAGCGCCACGTTCCCGGTGATCTCCTGAGCGTGGCGGATGATCGCCAGGTGGCGGGCCGCGTTCTTATCCAGTTCCTTGTCTGTCACAGGATCTCCTGTAGTGATCAGAGACCCCACCTGTCAACGATGTCCGTCACTTTCAGAGCGATCCCCGGGAATGACTCGGGCATGCGGCCGCGCCGTTGACGAGCGTGCGCTCCCTGTCGGGCTTTAGCGCGTGAGATTCTTCCTGCTCATGTCGCGCACGGAGCCTCGGCGGACGCGCTTGTGCAGTGCCCGCCAGATGATCGGGATGCCCACCGCACTGGGCAGCAGCCAGAACGCGATTACTGGCAACCGGTCCCATAGTGGCAAGTGCTTGCCGTTGTCGACATAGAACGCAGTCAGCATCGCCACATAGGAACCGCCCATGCCGATGATGTGTGCCGTGTCGCCGGGCCAGTGGCGCTCCCGGGCCAGGAACCCGGTCAGTGCCAGGCTGAACGCGACCAGCCCGATCAGGAACAGGTAATAGTCATGGGACCATCGCATGATCGCTAGCGCGGTCCCCGTAGCGAACAGGACGCCGATTCCGCCGAAGTAGACGCGGCCTGCTGTGGTGTGACGGCCACGCCCCTTACGGGACAGGGCCGCGACAGCGCCAGTGGCAACGCATACCAAGCCGGCAGCGACGTGAATTGCGACGAACGCCAGGAAGACCGGCGCAGTTGATGGCACGTCGAGTCCGAACACATCGTGCAGTCGCTGAGCAAGCAAGCTGCCACCTACGACACTGCTGACGCCGTGCATGTACGTAGCTATACTACAGGTAGCGTTGCATGTCACTACCCGTCTGCCCGTGGTGCACCTGGGAGGCGAGCCCAGTGGCAACCCTGGTGCCTGATGGAGAAGGCAGCCGTAGCCTGGCACCACGCGTAAGGTAGCCCTGCCCTGCGGACGAAAGCGGCACCGAACATGAACGCGAAGAGGTATTACAACCGGCCCACTTTGATCCGGCGACGCATGTACGACCCCATGGTGAAGGCGATCGTCCTGCATACCTGGTGGAGCGGGTTCAGCCGCGAAGACAGCGTCCGGGTGCTGGCAATCCGGGGACGGAAGACTGGGCGGCTGTATCAGCACCCAGTGGGCGTGTGCTCTTACCTGGGCGAGCAATACCTCGTGTCGTTCTACGGCGAGAGCCAGTGGGCACGCAACATGCGCGCAGGGACAGAGGCTGAACTGCGCGACCGCAAGACTGCCCAGCCGATCCAGGGCATCGAACTCGCGGGCGCTGAGAAGGTCGAGTTTCTCCGGTTCCTGCTCGACCGGTACCCGGTGATCATCCGGGTTTGGTGGAAGCTGGATGCGAAACGCGCCACCAGCACCGACCTGAAAATGCTGGCGGGCCGTTATCCGGTGTTCCGGATAACGGCCGCGTGACAGGAACCACTCGCCGCAGTACCTTCCCCAGCCCGACGGCTGTCATCACGGGCAT